>JAPKYY010000956.1 GCA_026394095.1 Acidobacteriota bacterium
GGGATGCCCATCTCATAGGTGTCTGACGCAGCCATGAATCCGAGCCACATCACCTGGAAGCCGTGGGCAGCGGCCATCTGGTCGAGTTCGACGTTGATGGCGCTGACGAGCACCTGACGCCAGAAGCGTTCGATCAGGCGTGGGGGTTGATTCTTTTCGCGGAGCCAGTCGAGCATCGAGATCTGGTCAAGGTCCTTGCGGCTTTTGCGCTCGAGACGGACGGCGAGCATGGCGCGGCCGAGAGCGATCTTTTCACCCCAGTTGAGGTAGGTGGCGCGGAGGAAGCTTTCGGTGAAGTGTAGCGGTGCAGGGAGGATGCCACGGCGCAGGTGTGAGGTGCGGCCGCCTGGTTCCATGAAGTAGAACTCGCGTTGGAAATCAATGCAATCGGAGACGCCGAGGCGGCGGTAGAAATCGAGGAGGTTGACGCAGCACTTGAGGAGGATGTGCTGGCAGTTGTCGATCTCCTGCGTGTCGCCATCGGTGGTGGGGGCAGGGTAGGAAGTGGCGCGACCGCCGAGGAAGGGCTTGGCTTCGAAAAGGTGGACGTTAAGGCCCAGGCTGGCGAGGGCGGTTGCGGAGGAGAGGCCGGCGAGGCCGCCACCGATGACGATGGCGTCAATCATGGGTGCTTAGGCGGCAGAGCGGACGCGACTGCGGGTGCCGCCGCCCCCGGTATCGTTCAACAGAACATAGGCAATCCAGCCGCAGACTGCGTAGAAAAGGATGTCTTGTAGGAAGGATTCCATGTCCTCCCATTATCGCCCAATCCCTTCGATAATTTTTTGAGTTTCATCTTCATGCGGGCAAGTTCCTGTTCGCTTTCCAGGATCTGGCGGGTGAGCTCAGCGGATTCGATTGCGGGCTCGAGAGCTAGAGGCAGCTTTACGGCAGGATCGCCCAGGATGATGAAGTTGCGGGCGTCGTTGTTTTCCAGCCAGCGTATTGCCAGATCGGTCGTTTCGGCCGGGCGTGCGCGCTTCTCCTCGTCGATGGTGAGCGTGAGGCCAACGGAGAGTTCGGCGTGGCGGAGGTTGAACGAGTCCATAGCCAGGCCGATGCGTCCGCCTTCGGCCAGTTTCTTGAGAGCACTCTGGTAGGCCGATGTCGATGCGCCCCGGCTGAAGGTAGTGGCAAAGGCCGTATCGACGTGGCCCACAGCGGCCAGTGCGCCGTTGGCCAGGAGCCGCTTGGGAACTGCGCTCAGGAATGAGGTCTGAGCCAGGTTCTGAGTCTCTCCCGGTTGGCCGTGGGCATAGCCATAGAAATTATTCTGAGCTGGTGTGCCTGCAGCGAAGCAGGCGAAGTGGAAGGCGATCATGCCGGGGGTTTTGAGTTGATCGGCATCATCAGCGCTAAAGCACTGGTGGAGGGAAACGGGTCCTGAGCCGAATTCAAAATCCTGCATCAGCAGAGCTCCCTGATAGCGATGCTGCAAAGGGTCTCCGCAACTGTAGCCGAGGCCGTGCGAAGCCGTGAAGAGCAGTGCTGGTGGATGGGTCTGGTCGGCTTTGAGGAAGGCGGCCAGCGGCTGCACCAATTGCTGCATGGAAATGGGGGTGGAGCGATCGTTGCGATTCTTTACGCCTACGAAGGCGGCGCGGGGTGCTACTGTGACGGAGCCCGTTTCGGCTGCCACGACGGCTGCAGCGTAGCTGGCGTAGTCTTCGATCTTGTCGAAATGGATTCGGCCCACCGCGTATTGGACGTCGAGCGAATACTGAAATTCGAAGGGGATGGCCTCAGGACTGCCTACCAGGAGCAGATAGTAAGGCATTTTGGAGACTTCCACCGGGCCGGTGGAGGCAACTCCTCGTGCCTTCAGAAAAGACTGTTTGCTTTCGCCTGGCTGAAACGCAGTTGCGCCGGTGAATTCCCGATATCGATCGCCTGCCTGCTCGCGGCGCAGGGCAAGCAGCGGGGCGAGGGCTTGCTGCTCGGCTTCAGAATCCGCTGCGAAGACGACACCCCAGCCGGCCTCAGCCAGATTCTCAGGATCGACTCCTTCGACCGGCGCCCGGTTCTGGCCTTTGGACTTGCGGCGCGACTGCCCGTAGAGTTCTGCGAGCGTGGTGGGATCGAGCTTTTGCCCACGAGCGATCCTGCCGATGTCATCCAGCGTCAAGCCTGCCAGTAATGGCAGACCCGTCGTCGCGTGAATTCCATTGGCTAGTAAGTCTTCCACGTATTCTTTGTGCTTTGGCGGAGATCTCTGGGCCTTGCGCTATGGGATAGTATGAGGCACTGTCAGGCGCTATGAGAATTCAAGAATATCTCGACTTCGTCTTAAGCGTCGAAAAAGGCGACGGGGCTTCGTACCCGGTGCATGTGCTTGTCTCGCCTGCGGGGAAATCGAAGACGACGATGCAGTTGCCGGTTTCCTCTGAGGATTGGCAAAGCCGCCTGAGCATTGTTGCTGATGCGCGTGGTGGCAGCCCGAAGGCTGGCCCGGTGCAGGCAGATGCTCTAGGAATTCTTTTTGCGCGGAGTTTGGGTGAAGACTTGTTTGGTGCCCTGCTCTCCGGCGATGTATTGCGATGCTATGAGGCTAGCCTCAAGAAGGCCAAAGCGGAGGACAAAGGGCTTCGGATCCGGCTTCGAATGCAAGCCCCGGAACTAGCCAATCTGCCCTGGGAATATTTGATGGACTCAGGCCAAAGTGCTTTGAGTCTGGCGAGGCACACACCGATCGTTCGGCAGCTGGATATGGACTCAGCCGTGACCAGGCTCAAGCTGCAGCCGCCAATCCGGATTCTGGGTATGATCGGCCATCATGAAAATCTGGATGTAGCGGCCGAAAAGGAATCGATCGAGGATGCCATCGAGCAGCCATTGTTCAGCGGGACGATGAAGCTGGACTGGGTTTCTGGCCATACCTTTGGTCACCTCGAAGCGGCTCTCAAGAAGAACGAGTATCAAGTCTTCCACTTCATCGGCCACGGCATTTTTGACGAAGAATCGGGGACAGGCAAGATAGTTCTGGAAGATAAGGACGGAAAGAGTCATGCGCTCGACGCTTCGGAGCTGGGGCGGCTGCTTGCTGCACAGAAGTCCCTTCGTGTTGTTGTACTCAACTCCTGCGAAGGAGCCAAATCAAGCCAGGCCAACCTCTTTTCGAGCACAGCAGCCATTCTCGCCTCGCATGGTCTTCCTGCCATCATCTCCATGCAGTATGAGATCAGCGATTTTGCAGCACTGGAGTTTTCAAGGGGGTTCTATAACTCGCTGTCGGACGGGAATCCCATTGAAGAGGCGGTCTATACGGCCCGCAACAGCATCAAGATTGTTCTGGGGGAGACGGTGGAGTGGGCGACACCGGTGCTGAATTTGCGCTCGCAGGATGGGTTGTTATTTGAGGTTGATGTCGCGAGCGCGTTGGGGTTGACACAGATGGTGTCTGAGGATTTGGCCCCTGTTGAGCCAGCTACGGCACAACTCACCAGTCTTGCCTCTTGTGTCAAGGAATACTGGATTGACAGCGTACTCCGGCACAAGCTGGACCAAAGTGCGCGCCTGGATTTGGGGAAAGAGCTTGTGGCTGGGGATGTGATGAGTACGTATGGCGCTGAAGCCCTCACACCTGGGGAAGTGTTTTCAAAACTCGGCAACCTGTTAATTCTGGGTGATCCGGGGTCCGGCAAAACTGTTGCGCTGCTGGAGTTGGCGCGCGGTCTGCTGGAAGAAGCCTCATTAGGGATTCCAGTTATCTACAACCTGTCCTCGTGGGCTGAGAGGAAAGGCAGCCTCTCGGACTGGATGGCAGCCGAGCTGGCTTCGAAATATCTGATTTCTAAATCTCTGGCTGCCCAATGGATCGAGGAGAGAAAGTTGATTGCGCTGCTTGATGGTCTTGATGAGGTGCAGGATTCGGCTCGCATCGAATGCGTGGCAGCGATCAATCAATGGCTGGGGTCGCCGCAGCGAACAGGAGTCGTGGTGTGTTGCCGCACCAGAGAATATTGCGATCTGCCCGCCAAGCTGGCTTTGCATGGAGCCGTCCGGTTGCAGACGCTTAGTCGGGATCAAGTGCTCACGTTTGTCGCGGAAGGGGGCGAGCCACTGGCGGCGTTGCGGAAATTGCTGGTTCGCGATTCGGGGTTGCTGATCGACGCGCGGTCGCCTTTGATGCTGTCGCTTATGGTGCGTGCCTACAAGGGGTTGGACGCCGAGGCTGCCGAGCTTCGTAGCGAAAGAGGAATCGCCGCCCGGCGGGCGATGGTGATGGACGCTTATGTGAAGCGCGAATTTCAGCGTGCTCGCGAAGGAGGATCACTTGTCTAAAGCGGCACCCTATAGCGAGGCACAAGTACGGCATTGGCTGCACTGGCTTGCCCATAACATGCAGGCAAGGAGTCAAACCGTTTTCATGGTGGAGGAGTTGCAGCCAAGCTGGCTGCGTCGATCTGACGAGGACATCCTGGCTACGAAGCTATTTGGTCAAAGCGATGCTTACATGTTGGTCTCAGGGATACTCTATGCGATCCCTGTGACTTTGCTGTTGCTCTACTGGTTTCCTCAGGGTGGAGCTCCAAGCGAAGTCCTCATTTTCAGTTTGATCCTGATCGCTATTCCAGTTATCGGGCGGTGGTTGTGCTTGTCTGCCAATTGGTCGAAGAAGCTGGTTCGTTGGGCGATTGCCATCTGTGCGTTTCCGGAGGTGTTCCTGCTCTCGGCTGGGTCGAATAACGGCATTGAACCCGATAGCCTTTCCTTCTGGCTCTACATTGTTATGGCGGGCGGCATGTATTCATGGATTGCAGTCTCTAAAGCCGGGCGATCGGAGCTCGATTTCATCCAGCCGGTGGAGAGTATGTCGTTTTCCCTGGCAAGCGGTTGGGAAGCGTTTTGCAGTGACTGGAGCTGGTACAAAGCCTTTGTTACCTGGTATGTTTACTGGCCCTACCGGGTCGTCAAAGGAATTCAGGGTGCAATCCAACCGAACCGGGTTTCGATGAAGATCAAGCCGAATGCGGGCATCTGGATGTCTCTTCGCAACGCGACCCAGTTTCTGATTCCTGGCCTGGTTTTCTTGTTGTTGGGGAAAATGCACGCGGAGGAGTGGTATCTTCTGGCTTATCTTGCCCTACCGCTGGGCCTCTATCTGGCGCTAGAGAAGGGCACTGTTGAATTTGTGGATCACTTTATCCTGCGGCTTATGCTGCGATTGTATGGCTATGCGCCGATGGACTATGTTCGATTCCTCGACTACGCAGCGACGGAGTTGGGATTCCTGCAGAAGGTGGGCGGCGGCTATATCTTCATGCACCGCTATCTTCTGGAATACTTCTCGTCGATCCAGGAAGACGCGAAGGCTTAGTTCCAGTAGCCGCGATACCAGCCGAGGGCCAGAGCTTCCAGCCCCGCGACTACCGGAAATGCAAGGATTGCCCAGAGCCATTTTTCCCTCCGGATGAAATAGCCCTGGGTGGAGAGGATCAATGCGATCAACGCAAGATACTCGTGAGTGGGAAGCAGACAGATGGGACAGTGTTTCATTCCCTTTTGATGAATATTGCAATGCTCGGCTGCGCCTGCCCAAAGGCTGCGGCAGCCGCACTGGAAGTAGAGGTTGCACAGGTCGATGTAGAAGACCCAGGTGATCACCCCCAGCAGTAGAAAGACGCCGAGCTTAAGCGCGAAGTGCCGGCTTGGCCAGGAGACGGATGGCATTTTCGATCAGTCTGAGGCCTGCTTTGCCTTCGAGGGTGAGCATCGATTCCGGGTGGAACTGTACGGCCTCAATGGGCAGGTCTTTGTGACGGACTCCCATGATGATGCCGTCGGCAGTTTCTGCCGTGATTTCAAGCTCCGCAGGCAAAGCGCTGCGCCTTGCGTAGAGTGAATGGTAGCGACCGACGAGGAGTGGGTTTGGCAGGCCTTCGAATACGCCTTGCCCCTCGTGATTCACTGCAGATTGCTTGCCGTGGACCGGGTAGTCAAGAACGTCGAGGATACCGCCGAAAGCTTCCACGATTCCTTGCAAGCCGAGGCAGACACCAAAGACCGGGATGCCGCGTTGAGCGCAGTATTGGATTGTCTTGGGTACGCCGAAGTCGGCAGGGCGGCCTGGGCCCGGGCTCATCAGAACCAGAGTGGGATTGATTTCTGAGATCAACGAGAGATCGAAGCCGTTGCGGTAGGTGACTACTTCGGCTCCAGCTTGCCTGGCGTAGTTGGCCAGGGTGTGGATGAAGCAGTCGTCGTTGTCGATCAGGAGGAGCTTGACCGGGTCTTTGAGTTTGATTGCTGCGTTGAGGGCCTTGTGGCTTTCGGCCTTGGGCTCAAGAGCGCGGAAGAAGCTGGTTGCTTTCATGCGCGTCTCGTTCTCTTCGGCGGCCGGGTCTGAATCGTAAAGCAGGGTGGCGCCAGCAGGGTATTTGGCGATGCCGTCTTTGAGGTGGACGGTGCGAATGAGGATGCCCGTGTTGATGTCGCCACTGGAGAGGCTGATCATGCCGATCGCGCCGCCGTACCAGCCGCGGGCGGTCTTTTCGAGATTCTCAACTGCCTGGGCGGCGGCCTTCTTGGGCGCGCCGATCACCGTGACAGCCCACATGTGGGTGAGGAAGGCGTCGAGGGAATCGTATTTGGGTTCGAGTGTGCCGATGACGTGATCCACAGTGTGGAAGACACCGGCGTAGCTTTCGATCAGACGGCGGCCGATGACTTCTACTGTGCCAGGGATGCAGACGCGCGACTTGTCGTTGCGGTCGACGTCGGTGCACATGGTGAGCTCGGACTCTTCTTTGGCCGAGTTGAGGAGCTGTTTGATGTTTTCTGCGTCGACTAGCGGGTCGCCGGTGCGCTTGGCGGTGCCGGAGATGGGGCAGGTTTCGACGCGATCGCCTTCGACGCGGACGAACATCTCGGGCGAAGCGCCGATCAGTTGTTCCTCGCCAAATTGGATCAGGAATTCATAGGGGCTGGGGCTGGCGATCTGGATGCGTTCGAAGAGTTCGCTGGGCTTGCCGGAGTAGGGGGCGGAGAAGGTCTGGCGGAGGACGACTTCATAGAAATCGCCAGCCTTGAAGCCTTTGCGGCAAGTCTCGACCTTGGCCATGTATTCGGCGGGTTCGTGGTCGGCCTCGATGGGGCGGGGTTTGCGCTTGGTGGGCTTAGAGACCGGGCCGGCTTCGCGGGCGAGGCCTTTGGTGGAACTGGAACCAAGAGTGAAGTCGAAGCTTACGCGTTCGATGGCTTCTTTCTTGCGATCCATCAGATAGATTTCGTCGCAAAGGAAGAGCTGGAGGTCTTTGACGCCGTCGCGAGGGAGCTTGAGCTCGATCGGATCGAACTGAAAGAGCAGGTCGTAGCCGAAGGCGCCGATCAGGAAGAGGTCACTGACTTCGGGGCTCGCGAACTCCTGCATGAGACTGCGCAAGATGGAGAAGGCGCTGGGCTGGCGGGAGCGTTCTTCTTCGCTGAAGAGGGCTGGAAGGGGCTTGAGCAGGCCACGGAGGATGGTCGGCTCGACGGTGAATGCGTCCCAGTGGGGGTGCGATTCGAGAACCTTGGCGAGCATGGCGAGGATGAGTTCGCCACGGGTGTTGAGAGCGCGGAATTCCATGTCGCGGCCGCGCGCGATAATTTCGACTGGCGGAGCTACGCTTGCGAAATCCCAACGGGAATACCTGCCTGGGTATTCGTAGCCGGAGGAGAGGAAGACGCCGCGCTTCTTGTCGAGTTCGCGAAGCCACTTGACGAGGCCCTTCGAGTAAGGGAGCTTCGAGGTGGAACGCGAAACGGCAATGCCGCTGCGGCTTTGGTATTCAATTTGAGACATCGCTATCTTTTGATGATACGCCGTTCGTATGATGAGGGAAGCTCATGATTACGCGCTTGCGGAGCTTTGGCTCCTGTAAGAGGGGACCCTTAGTCCTTCAAGCAAGCGCTACCATGCCGCTATCTGCAAGCGCTGAATTCCTTGAAAGTGCCGGTCGCGGGTCACCAGGCAAAGTTCCCAACGCCTGGCTATAGCGGCAATCCAGATATCGTTTTCAGGAATTGGCTTGCCCAATGCTCTGAGTTCCTGCTTGATTTCACCATACTCAAGGGCTACTTCAAAATCGCACAACAATACAGAGTTCTGTGCAGCGAGCTCCTGGATCCGGATCTTGTTCTCTTTGGGCCGGGAAGACTTGGATGCACCGAAGAAGAGTTCACCAATTGCGATGATCGGGATCAGTATTTCATTTGCATCCCGTATCCGGGCGACAACTACTTCATCTCTATTTAGCAGATGGATGACGATGTTTGTGTCGAGAAGATAACTACCACTCGCTGGCATCCACGCTCTCACATCCAGATTCGATCGCCTCGATCATTTCTCTGGCGGAAACTTCATCGAGAGTTCCCAAATTAGCCAAAAACTCAGCGCCGCTTGGGCCTTTTGAGTTTGCGCTTTGGCCTTCCGTTAAGCGAAGCATGAGAGCTTTCTTATCGTGAGGAGAAAGTGATTCTATTTGCCCGGCGATTTGATCTAGAACGCTCATGCGGATCTATGTCCTTAGTTTCAGGATACGCCGGAATGGAATGCCTAGCGCTGCAAGGCCCCGCTGCGGCCCATGATCGGCCAGACGTCGACGAGGTTGTTGCCTTCGCAGACGTAGTAGCGGTCGTAGCAGTTGGTGGTTGTGTCGAGGTTGGTTGTGATCAGCTCTACCTTTTCGCCGAGGGTGAAGCCATTGCCGTCCTGCCAGCGGAGGATTCCGAATTCGGCGCCCTGGTTTTCGACCTTTACTTCGGGGCGCCCCGCGACCTGATCGGTAACCTTGAGCATTGCTTTATTGCCCGCGTCGATCGTCACCTGGTTGGGATGGTTGCGGCTGATGACTGTGGTGAGGACGTGAAGGGAGGTTGCGAAATCATCGTAGCGGGTATCGCCGCTCTTCTTGCCGATGTGGTTGTAGGCGGAATCCATGAAGACGTAGGAACCGGCTTGTAGCTCGGTGAGGCCGATTTCTTTGTCAATGTTGTAAGTGCCGGTGCTGCCGCCAGTGATGATCGAGGCGTCGAGGCCGGCCTTC
Source organism: Acidobacteriota bacterium (assembly GCA_026394095.1). GTDB lineage: Bacteria > Acidobacteriota > Terriglobia > Bryobacterales > Bryobacteraceae > Bryobacter. The sequence continues at coordinate 9,027 of JAPKYY010000956.1, forward strand.
TGGCAGAGGCGGGCGGTTTCTACTACCGGGCCAACGTCCTGCATTGAGTGGGCACGGCGCTCTACCCAGCCTTTGGTGTGGCTGGCGGCACCGGAGTAACCCATAATGCCGCTGAATTGCAGGTTCTTCGAGCTCGCTACTTTTTGGGCAAGAGCGAGGCCGGGTTGGCCGGCGGCGTGGCCGTGGCGGGTGAGGCCAGCGTGGATGTCGACCAGGAGGCGGATCCTGGCACCGAGGACGCCTGCGGCTTCGTCCAGAAGTTCAACCGTTGTGGGGTCGTCGGCAACGAAGAGAGCTGTGGGGTCTTTCTTAGCCAGGTCTGCGGCGCGCCAAATTTTGTTTTTGCCTGCGGGCTGGCAGGTGTGGAGGATGTTGCGGATACCCGAACCAGACATGAGCTCAGCTTCGGCGATGGTGGCGCAGGAGATGCCGAGGCTGCCCAGGGCAACCTGGCGGCGGGCGAGGTCAACGCTCTTATGGATTTTGCAGTGAGCACGGATGTTGATGCCGGTGCTCTGGCAGTGCTTCGCCATGAAATTCAGGTTGCGCTCGAGGATTGATTTGTCGATCACTAGCGAGGGGGTGGGGAGGTCGTCTTTGGTGATGCCCTTATAGTCTTTACGGGCAATTTTGGCTTCGACTTCAGCGTAGTGGAAGGCCTTGGATTTGGCTTTGTCTTTGGCAGTAAGAAGGGCTGGCATGGCTAGACTCGAGATGGCTCGACGGCGGGTGAGCATGGGGTGAGTTTAGCTCTTCTTGCGTAGATTGCCAATAGGGTAGCGAGCAACATTGTTGTGATCATGGCTACGAAGAGGAGTGGGGCGAAGCCGACGGTTTTCCGGAGCATGCCGGCGATGAGGATCATGCCGCCGGAGGCGAAGCCGCCACACATGTTGAGGATGCCGGCAGCAAGGCCACGCAGGCGGGGGTCGATCAGATCGAAAGCACCCGCGAAGGCGTTAGCAGACAGGCCACCGGCAAAGAAGCCAAACGCCGTGGCGAAGCTCAAGGAGAGATGCAGGGAGTCTGCAGAAAAAGCGAAGTACGAAAAGGGGGCGCAGAAGAATGCCCCTCCGGCAGTAACTAGAAGCCGTGCCTGTGTGCGATCTGCCAGCCAGGCACCCAGCAGAATGCCTACGATGAACGCAGTTTGTACAAAGAGGGTTGAGGCCCAGCCACTGTCGGTCATCGAGAGATGAAAGCGGTCCTGGAGGTAGGTCGGGAACCAGGCGAAGAAGATCCACTGGATGGAGCAGTAGCTGGCGAAAGTGGCGGCGAGGATCAGAAAAGGGACTGACCGGGCCAATGCCCACGGGCTGGCTGGTGCTGCACTCGAGCTGGCTGGGGGCGGAGAGTCCGGGAGGCCTCGACTGAGCACGGGGCTGTAGATCAAACCGGCAGCACCGGCAATCAGGAAGGCGCTGCGCCAGCCTGTATGATCGGCCGCCCAACCGCCGTACCAACCACCGATGACCCCGCCAGCAAATTGGGCGGATTGATGCAGGCCCAGCGCCCGGGATCGGGCGGCCTCCGGGTAGTGACTGGCGATGAGGGCCATGGCAGTGGGGTAGTAAAGCGCTTCGGTTAAGCCCATGATGACGCGCCAGAAGAGGAAGACGGCAGGGGATTGCGAAATGCCGCAGCCAATCGTGGCAGCGCTCCAGAGAAGCAGGCTCCAGACGATGAGGCGGTTGCGCTTGTAACGATCTGCCAGCAGCCCGGCCAGGGGCAAGGCGGGCGTGTAGGACCACAGAAAGACTGTGCCCACCCAGCCGAGTGCGGCGGCACTGAAGGCGAGGTCTCGCTCGAGGGCTGGAAACATCGAGTAGACCATTTGCCGGTCGATGTAGTTGAGCGCGAAGGCAATCCAGAGGTAGAAGAGGATTGGCATCAGTTGCGCCTGAAGATTCGTGGTTGCGGTGTGTAGGTCATATCCAGGTCTAGGGGATAGAGGGGGCGGGCGGCCCTGGTATGACCAAGGGAGCGGACGTTGGCACTGGTTGCGCCGGGGGCATCGACATGGATTACCAGAGCTGCACCGTCTTCAAAAAAGCGAGGCTGGCAGAGTGGGGATTTGACTACGGTCATGTCGAAGAGGGCGGGGTCCTGCCCGCAGGCGAGGAAGAGAGTGCGGTCGTAGAGGCTGACGGCGCGTGTCGTGAGGACAATCGTAATGGGGCCAGCTTCAAGGACGGCGGTGTTGCCGGCTTGCCAGGCTTCGCCGTGGGACTCGCTTCGCAGCTTTCCATCAAAGAGGAGACGCACGCGACCGGTGACCTCGGCAGGGGTGAAGCGCGGGTCGAGACTGCCACCGAGCTTGAGGGTGAGCTGAGCATTGATGCCGGCCTTGAAGCAGGCTTCGACGGCTGGGGCATCGACCAGCGGGACGAGAGCAGTGCGCTCGCACTGGGCCTTGAGAAGTTGCGCAAGAATGGCGTTGCTGTCGCCTGAGGCGCCAGAGCTGGTGGCGTCGGCCGCGTCCACCAGGACGATGCGGCCGGGGGTAGATTTTGCCCGCTCAATGCTTGCTTCGAGACTGGTAAGGGGTTGCTGGATTTGCGCTCGCACTTGCCAGAAGTCTGCGGCAATTTCTTTGCCGAGCTCAATCGTCTTGTCGAGCCTGGATTCGTCGCAGACCAGCAGGACGTTTGAGGCGAGGTCTTCGATGTCGGTGAAAGGGTTGCCGATGAAGAGGCCAGCAGAGAGAACGCCCTCGATCTCTACGGCACGCTTGACGAAGGAACCGAAGAGACCGGTCTCGGTGATGCATTGCGCTCCACGTACGAGGGCTGAAATGGGGATGCGAATCTGTACCGGGCGGGGATTGCCGTCGATCAGATGCAATAGTAATTGGGCCGCTCGCTGGCCCGTGGTGTAGAAGTCGACGTGTGGGTTGGTGTGATAAACGGCGACGGCATCGCTGTGGGCGAGGATGCGATCTGTGAGAATGCCGTGGAGATCGAGCGAGACGACAATCGGTACGGCGGGCCCGACGATCTTGCGGGTTTCTTCAATGAGATAGCCCTCGGTATCTTCTGTTTGTTCAGAGGCGAGTGCGCCGTGGAGCGCAAGATAGACTCCGTCGAGAGGGCCGGCTTGCCGGACCGCGTTGAGGAATTCGTTGGCCAGTCTTTGAAAACTGATCTCGGTAAGGGTGCCGGCTGAGGTGATGCCGCGTGCGCTGAAGCCCCCGAGGACTTCAAGGCCGGAGCGTGATTCGAAGACGCTGAGAGCGCCGCCGACTTCAGAGCGGACGGGGCGGTGGTAATCGAGAATGTCCTGGCCACGATCGGTGAGGAAGTCGTGGTAGTGGCTCAGAACCGGATTGAAGGAAGAGACTTCCTGCTTACATTCGTTGACTAAGAGGCGAGCCATGGGAATGGCTATTATTCTTTCACGCTACCAGCTGGCTATTTGGCACCGAGTTGCTTGGACATGGCTGAATCCTGCTGGGAGCCGGCGAGGTCGCCTAGTTTGGCG
>JAPKYY010000243.1:0-2749 GCA_026394095.1 Acidobacteriota bacterium
ACCTGCTTTCGCCACTCGGCAAATCTCAGATCAGCAGTTTTCAAGTCTCCCGAATTGAAATAAGCAAATGCTGCCTTTCGAATGCCGACGCCGTTCTGAAAAGCTGGATTACTCTGCCACTGCTGGTCAAAATACTTCGCGGCATCTTTGAAGTTCCGGTTGAGATAATTCACTTCCCCAAACGAGTCGAGTACATCCGCTTGATTTGGGGAGAATTTGGCATACTGCTGCAGCGCGGCAAGCGCAGCGGGTAAATGCAAAAGGTTCGCCTCGGAATAGCCTAGGCCATTCCACCATTCAGCCTTGGTCGGCTCGATCTTTGTCAGTTCACGATACTGAGTGGCCGCCAAGTCGTGCCTGCCTTGTGCGGTTGCCATCGAGGCAAGTTCAAACAGTAGGCGCGGATCTCCTTGCCGCATCTGCCCCAATGCCTCAAGAGCCGTCAATTTGGCAGCAGCATCAGCGGCAAGCGTGTAATTCATCTGCACACGAGCCAAGGCATCGGCACTGGCCGGAAACTTTGTCTTCAGTGCAAGAGCCTCTTCGCGCTTGCCACTTCGCAACAACATATCCGCCAAAATCGGGTAGGCTGGGGCGAAGCTCTGATTCTTGTCGAGAAAAGCTGCGAGAGCCGCAGGCCCACCTTCAACCTGAGTCTCAGCAAAGCCCTTCCACTGCTCATAATCAAAATTTAGCTTCGGCGGTTGAATCCCAAGCAGCTTCGACACGAGTCGCGTCGAAGATTCGAGCAACTTCACTTCTTCCACCACTTCATCAAATTGTTCGAGAATTCTTGTGCTCGCCGGATCGGTCAATTCAGCATGTATCCGGATTCCCTTCCCTTCCCTGCGATAGTGTCCGCTGATCACACGGCCCACCCCCAGAGTGCGCCACCCCTCGGCATCGTGAACCAGATTGGCTGCCATCGTTTTCTCTGCCTGAAGCTGCTGCACGATCGCGTAGCTCAATAGAGGACGAACCCATCGATCCGTCACAGTTGACTGGTTATCGAATTCAGCTACAGCGACGCGCGGGTTCAAAGGCAAAGGCGCCTGCCGCGAACATGAGGCAAGCGCCAAAGTCAAAATGAAAGAGCTAAAGATAAAGTACTGACTAGATCGCACGAAATTCCGTTTTCAGAAGTGTCTGAAACTCTGGATTATCGCGCAAAAGTTCAAAGGCATCCTCTGAGGCAACTTTGTCGCGATCCTTGAGCCCTTCCTCCAGCGCCTTGCGCAGGTATTGAATAGCTCGATCGGTCTGCCCGCTCTTGGCGTAGAGTTTCGCCAGATGAAAATGGAACTTGGCTCGCTCTTCAACGCTGCGTTCCTGCAGAACTGTTCCTTGTGACCCGCGATGCTCAAACACATTCGGATCCAGTGAAAGCGCTTTCTGGTATTCGGTCATAGCGTCTTCGTATTTCTTGCGAGCGAAATGCGCCGTCCCCAGATTCGAATGGATGCTGGCCGACTCCGGCGTATAGATCAGCGCCTTCTTGTAATAATTCGCTGCCCGCCGGTAGTTTTTCTGGGCGTATGCAACGGTCCCAAGATTGTTGATCGCCTCAGCATACTTCGGATTCAGCTTCACCGAACGCTCATAGCTCTTGCGTGCCAGGCCAAGTTGTCCCATCTGGTGGTAAGCAATGCCCACCTTGTTCCACGTGATGGGGGAATCGGCAGGCATGCTTTGATACATTTCCACCGCCTCACGAAACATCTTTCTGGCCATATAAATATCGCCGCGCATTTCTGAACTCAATTCCGGCTTGGCCGCTGGAGGCGCAGTGTTCGTCGTCGAGGTATTGGAAGCAAAGCTGGAAGTCGTTGGCTGGGCGAGCAAAGTCGCTCCGGTCAAGACGGATACAAACAGGGTGCGAAAACGCATGAAGCACCTCACTTGCTCATAATTCTAATCCAAAAAAACTTATTTGAAAATCGACCGGATCTTGCCCCAGATCCCGGTCTTCTCGCCGGGAGCCTCCGAAGGCGGCTTGGCGCGACGCGCGGCCTCGGCAGCTTCTGCCCTCGCAGCATCGGCATCCTTCTTCTTCAAGGTCACACTCCGATTGCCGCCCCCACCGTTTGCCTTGGCGGGTTCTTCAGCCTTGGCTTCTTCGGTAGCATCCCAGGCAAACACCTGCGTCTGGCCGCTTACCCCTTCAACCGGCTGCGTGCCGGCTACATAAACTTCAGACTGGCCCGCGCCCAACTTGCCAGTAGCCACATCCACTTCAGCCGAAACGACCCCCTGCGGCGGTTCAAACCCATGCACATTGCGGTATTCCCGATGCGTGTGCGCCCGCTTCATAAACTCCGTCCAGATCGGCAGCGCACTCCTGGCCCCCTCAAGCTTGATGTCGCGATTGTCGTCAAATCCAACCCAGACTACACAAACCAGCTTCGAGGTAAAACCTGCAAACCAGCCGTCACGGCTGCTTCCTGTCTTGCCGCCAGCCGGGAGCGAAAAGCCACGGCTACGGATTCCAGCTCCAGTCCCCGCCCTCACCACATCCTCCATCAGATTCACCATCAGGTAATTGATTCGTGGATCCAGCACTTCATGACGTTCTGTCTTGGCTTCAAAAATGTTGGCCCCGAACCGGTCCCGGATTGAACGAACCCAACTCGGCCTCGAAGCAACTCCATTAGAAGGAAACATCGTATAGGCCCCGGCCATTTCGATTGCGGTCACTTCATATGCACCCAGTGCCACGGCGGGAGTTGGCCTGACTTCCATGTTGAGCCCG
>JAPKYY010000243.1:2758-9328 GCA_026394095.1 Acidobacteriota bacterium
GGCGCGGCGGGCAAGCTTGACTACTTCCCCATAGCCCACGGCCTCGGCCAGCTTCACGGTGGGAATGTTCAAGCTCTTCATCAGCGCAGTTCGCAGGCTCACAGCGCCATAATACTTTTCTCCGAAATTCCCTGGCTCATAGCTTCGTCCGTCGTAGTAAAAGGTGGTTGGCTCGTCCATCAACATGCTTGTCGGAGTAAACACCTTCTCGCTATCGAACAGCGCAGTGTTCAATGCCGCAGCAAAAACCAGTGGCTTGAAGATGGATCCAGGTTGCCGTTTCGCCATGGCGCGGTTCAACTGCGATAAGCCATAATTGCGGCCGCCCACCAGCGCTTTGATCTCACCGGTTCGAGGATCAAGCACAACCACTGCGGCCTGCACCTCCGGCACCTTGCCGTCTTTTTCTTTCTTGTGCTTCTTTGCGATCGCTTCATCCACTTCCTTCAACCCGATACGCATCGCATCAGCAGCGTCGCGCTGCAGATCAACATCAAGCGAGGTAAAGATCCGGTAGCCCCCGTCCTGAAAGTCCATCGCCGGAAACTTCTGCTGCAAAGTATCGTTCACAAGGTCGACGAAATACGAAGAATCCGCAGCATCCCCGTTTCCGCGAACCGCCTTCACCTCAACGGCCCGGGCCTGCGCCAGTTGATCGTCCTTGATGTAATTGTTGTCCCGCATCAAACGCAACACAATGTTGCGGCGGTTCTTGGCTTTCTCCGGATAAATAAAGGGGTTGGTCGCGCTGGGCCGTTGAATCAGACCCGCCAGAAGCGCCGCCTCAGGCAACGTCAGATCGCGTACGTCCTTGCCCAGGTAAGCCTGTGCTGCCTCGCCAAATCCAAATATATTGAAGCCCCCGCGCCAACCCAGTGGAACGTAGTTCGCGTAGTATTCGAAAATCTGTTCCTTGCTCAGCTTTTGCTCAAGAATGAGTGTGTAAACCACTTCGTTTAGCTTGCGAGTCCAGGTTTTCTCCATGCTGAGAAAGAAGCCGCGTGCCAACTGCATACTGATCGTAGATGCACCCTCGGCATGACGGCCAGTCGAGACGTCCACCATCACAGCTTTGACGATTCGAATCGGATCAAATCCCGCGTGACTGAAGAATCTCTTGTCTTCAACACTGACAACGGCTTCTACCAATTGCTTCGGCAGGTCCTCATAACGGGTCATCCGGCGCTTGGCTCGGGAACGGTCAAAGATGTTGGTTACCAGTTCCGGCTCAAGCTGGTACTGATTGCGAACCGAGTTGTCGGCCAGCGAAACAATTTGTGAAATACGGCCATCTGCAATCCGGATCAATCCGCCATCGCGGGCGAAGTAGGATTCCGGCCCTGGATAAATTTCGATAGAGTCCCCGCGCAGTACATAATGCCCGACAGGATTGCCGCTAGCCTCGCTATAGCCGCTTCTGCGCAACTGCCCGACAAGTTCTTCACGGTCCAGAGGATCTCCGAGAGACAACAGATGCGGAGCCGCAAAAATCCTTGAAGCATTTCGAAATGGTCCAATCGCGAGCTTTTCATCGATCTCACGGGAGTACTTGCTGTAGACAAAGCCGAATAGCAGAATACTGGCGATGAACAAAAAAGCCAACCCGGCAAGAACAATTCTGCCAACTGGGCTGATAAAGATTCGCACCCAAAAGGCGCGGGCGGGGATTTGAAGTCGAATTGCCACGGATATTGTTTCGGACGCCTTTATTTTTGCATGACCCTGAGGCCTAGCGTGCACATGAGAAACTGTAAGTCTTATGACGGATGAAAAAGTGGATCCGCTACAATCCTTTCTGCGGACTTGCCGGGTTCTGATTCCAGCTCTTTCACTGCTGCTCGTTGTTCTCCAGTGGTGGCAGACGGCCCAGCTAATGGATGAGGCAAACTCGGCCAACCAGACAATGCGACAAATCTGGAGCAACCACCCACCAGCTTTCCCGCTCGATACCCTTACCTCGGCTGTTTATTTCCCAACCGCAGTGTCCCCAATCGCTGCTTTCGACGCAGGCGAAGGTCCATGGCAGGCCCAGTCGGTTTGGATGCAGTTGGCCAGATCCGCCCGGGCACAAGACCAATTGGGATACGATGTTTTCCCCGCGGGCAGACAGATCGGTCTAAATCCTGCGATGTTCTGCCAGATCATGATTCCGTGTCTGGCTCTGCTCCTCGGCTGGCAGCAAGTCAGAAAGTCGCGCTCGCTCAATCTCCAGTCCTGGGCCAGCCTTCAAACATCCCTGATCGAATTCGCAGGCCCCACAATTGCACTCTCGTGCCTGCTCACTGCCGCACTCCAGCGCCAGAGTCTTGGCCTCGAAGGAGCGATCCGGCTCATGCTCATCCTCGGTGTTTACATCCTTTACTCCCTTGCCGCTGGCACCATCTGCTGGCTGGTCTATCAACGCTCTACAAGCCTGACTCGCTCAACGGGTTTGCTGGTGCTCTTCTGGCTCTTCAATTTCAGCCTCGCCAGACCCTTCACAATCAACCTTGCTGCTGCGGTTTTCCCCTTGCCAAGCCTTGATTCATTTGCAAAAAAACTCGAATTCGAATCTCAAAACGGCTACAACGGAGTAGATCCAAGGGCCGACCGTCAGCGCCGATTCTTCAATGAAGCTCTGCGGGATTACAAGGTTTCTTCAGCCGCTGAAATGCCAGTGAATATTTCAGCCATCATTCTCCAGAAGGAAGAACGATATCAACGTGAAGTTGCACATCGCCTTCGGGGGGACCTTGATGAAATCTTCCACCGTCAGGAGCGACTCGAGCAAGCACTGTCAATCTTTGCTCCGCTTGTCGCCATTCAGATTGGTTCAAGCGCAATCTCAGCGACAGACTTCGCCAGCGAACGCTGGCAACTGGAGCAGGCAACCGCTTTCTGGGACAAAGCCGTCAAGCGAATCTACGATGACATCATCACTTCCAGCGGACCAGAAGCGGAAAAAGTTCTGCGAGGTGCAGACTACTGGCGCCAAATTCCTTTGATTGAGTTGCAGATCCCGTCTCCCATCCTCGCCCTGAACAATTGCCTTTTCCCTGCTCTCGGGCTGGGCCTGATTACCAGCTTCGGCATGGTAGTCGCCATGCGATCAGCAAAAATTGAAGTTCCACAAGAAACCAATGAGGAAGCCACCTTATGAATTTCAATTGGCAACGCGCTATTCTCCAAATCACCCTTGGAATCGGCGTAACCCTGATTTTGCTATTTGCCTCGGCTACAACTTCCAGAGTCCACGAGCAGGAGAGGAAAATTCATGCGGGCGCCACTCGCGAGCCCCAATCTGCCGATCCCGCCTCCAGTTTCTTTGAAATCGTTCTCGAGTCCTCACCAATCGGCCAACTCAGCGCGGGCTTTACCGGCATTGCCCCCTCTATGCATTTGATTCGTCTGGACGCGACTCGGCCCTTATCCAACATCGACCCTATCGAGAATCCTGCCCGTCGCAGATTTGGGCGTATCGATTTCAGCTTTGCATTCCTCGTCTTTCTGCCCATTGCCCTGATTCCGCTTTGCTACATGATTTATAGAAAGTGCATGGCTCGGGGCGACGCTGACAAGCTTTCCTCAGGCAGAACAAAACTCTCAGACTTCATCATCGAGAGGATTCTGCTTCCCATCCTTGGTTCTGGTGGCCTTGTATTCCTCGTTACCATCGCTTGCTTTTATTCCAGCGGGCTCCGCTTGAACGACAATGAACTTCTGGCGCGACTCTCACTCTGGAGCCTGCTTACCGCTCTCTACCTGATCTGCTGGATGCTGCTCTTCGCTTTTTTGCTCGTCCGTTCCGCTACCTTTGCATCAGCCACAATTCAATACGCAGCAATTTTCTTGCTCGTTGTTTTTGTAATCCCACAGTTCATCCAAAGCATTGAGTTGGCCATTGAACGCCCCAAAGGCCGCCTGCCTTTGATTGTCGAGAGGCGAAAACTCACGGCTGAAGTTAAGGCCGATGACAAGGATGGGATTGATCGCTTTCTTACCCGCCAGGGATTTGCCCCGCTCAATTGGTCCGAACCGTTAACCAAGGCTCAATCCGTTGCGCTCCTGAACCTTCGCATCGAAGAGAAAATCGCCCCGAAATTGAAGGAATTTGAAGACAACGTTCGCAAGCTGGACGAGATGGCCATCATCGGCTCCTGGATCTCGCCCTACACCATCGCCCAATTCGGAGTTGATGATTTGGCAGGTACAGGCCTCTCCCGCTACTCTTCTTTCCGTACCGAAGCGATTGCTTTCCACGAGCGATGGCGCAAATATGCCTTGGGCTTCATCGCCAAACGGCAGATCCTCGACTATGACTCGCTCCGGAATGCACCGAAATTCAAGTCTGCGGGAGAAGACTCGGGCCAGGTCTTTCTCATGGGCGGCCTTCGTTGCCTCTACTTCATAGTGCTTGCCCTAATGCTCACCATTGGAATCAGCAGGGAGTTGAAGAAAATCCTCCCCAGACGCAAAAAAGCTGCCCGCTAGGGGCAGCTTTTCAAAAACGTTAAGGCAACAAGAACTACGAGATCTTGTATTCCTTGTATTCGACGTGCTTGCGAATAACCGGATCAAACTTCTTCTTCAGAAGCTTTTCAGTGGTCTTCTTCGGGTTCTTCGTGGTCGTGTAATAGTGGCCAGTGCCAGCGGTCGAGACGAGCTTGATATTGATGCGCATTCTAAATTCCTCTTCTTGCTAGGTTCGGCTACTTTTTCTTAAGCAGCGGGAGCACGGCTTCAATTCCCACCTTATCGATGGTGCGCAGTGCCTTGGCAGACAAGCGAACGCGGATAAAGCGCTTTTCGCTGGCGATCCACAAACGCTTCTCGTGAAGATTCGGCTCAAAACGACGCTTAGTCTTATTGTTCGCGTGCGAAACCGTGTGGCCGCTGATGGGCCGCTTGCCGGTTACGGGACATACTTTGGACATAACTCTAACTCCAACTTGCGCAACCAGGGGTTTGGTCTTGCCAGAAATTGAAACAGCAATCTTGCAATCGGCTGTTTCGCAGGAAGGCGCACAGCGATGCTGTTGCCACCACAATCTCCTAGTGTACTGGATTTGCGCCCATTTGGCAAACGCTCTAACTCACCATCCCGCCGCTCTTATGCACGGCATGGGCGTGAAGCGCCTCAAGCGACACAAATTGCAGTGCATTGTGGTGGGTCGATTCCAGAATCACGTGCGGCGCACAACCCGCCTCAAGCGCTTCTTTCCACCGCAAGGCACACAAACACCACTGGTCTCCGGCCTTCAGCCCGGGGAACCCCCACTCAGGGTGCGTAGACAGATCATTTCCCTTTGACTTCGAAAATTCCAGAAAACTATCGGTCATCACGGCACAGATCAAATGCCGTCCTTGATCTTCATCACCCGTCTCGCAGCATCCCGTTCGATAAAAACCAGTCATCGGATCCGTCGAGCAGGGAATCAGGATTTGACCCAGGATGTTTCGTTGTGGCTTTGGCATGATTCTCTAGCTTAAGGCCAATCGAAGCATGTTGAGCGCAGATTGCACTGCAAACTGCCTCACCCTGTCTCGATCGCCAGCCGGATAACGAAAGCGTTGCGCTTTGAGAAATCCATCCGGCCCCGCGATTCCGATATAAACCGTACCCACTGGATTTTCCTCAGTCCCGCCATCCGGTCCGGCATAGCCGGTCAGGCTCAAGGCCCAATGTGCATTCGATTTCTCGCGAGCCGCCGCAGCCATCTGAACGGCTACGGGCTCAGACACTTCGGTCTGCTCGGCTAATACCCATGGGTCCACGCCCAGCAACCCCTGCTTCTGCCCATTGTTGTAGGTGATGAACCCACCCACAAACGCCTTCGACGCACCAGCAATACCGGATAGCCGCGCACCCAGCATCCCGCCAGTCAAAGACTCAGCCACCACCACCGTCTGGCCACGTTCCACCAGCAAGCGCAATACTGCCGCCTCCAGCGGCGAGCCGTCTCGTGAGTAAATCCGCTCCCCAAGTACAGCCTCAATTTTGGCGCCAAGCTCGGCCACCAGCCCATCTGATTCTTCTTGCGATTTCGTCTGTGCACGCAGGTGTAAAGTAATGTCGCCCGCCTTGGCCAGAATCGTCGTTACCGGGTTTTCGTATTGCTTGTAGATCGGAGCAACAAGAGCATCCACATCCGATTCACCCATCCCGGTCAGGCGGAAGGTTGCCGTCGAAAGCGCAAGCGGCGGCAGCATGCTTTGCAGTCTCGGCAGAAACTCCTTCTCTGCCATCGGCTTCATCTCTCCCGGGGGCCCGGGCAACAGCACGACAATCTGCTTCGAATTCAAACTCAGCCATTGGCCCGGTGCCGTCCCGTTCGGGTTCGGCATCACTTCTGCCCCATCGATCACATAAGCCTGCCGCTTGTTGATCTCGGCCATCTTCCGGCCAAAGGAGGCAAACCTGGCAACAAGCGCATCACAAATCCCCTGGTCAAAAAGGACTTCCCGTCCCGTTGCCGTACCAACCGCTTCGCGCGTCAAGTCGTCTTCGGTCGGCCCCAGCCCGCCCGTAAGAATCAGCAATTCACAATGGTCAAGGCAATAGCGAACAGCCGCTTCCAGCTTCTCTCGCTG
>JAPKYY010000678.1 GCA_026394095.1 Acidobacteriota bacterium
GAAGGCAAACTCCATTGCCTCATCGAGTGGTTCGCCCTTGTCGCCCTCGAACCCAAGGGCAACAGCCAGTACCGCTTTCCCGATAACTCCATGTATCCTGGCGAAACTCTGACTCTCAAGCCCAACGGCCTCTTCGTTGGCCCTGTCTGGTTCCCACGCCTCCCAGAGCCCAACCGCAACTTCCGCATCCAGATGCAGAAGTCGCTAGCCGAACTAAAGCGAATCGCCACCGCAAGCCAGGCCCCCACGCAACCAGCGAATCTCCGCAAACCCGAGCTCACCAACCTCCGCACGCTGTCCAGCACCATTCAATTCGACATCCGCTACGCCACCTCAAACAACTTCATGGGAGCCCCCCTTTACTCGCAAAAGGCCGCCTACCTCCAGCAACCAGCCGCCCAGGCCCTCCTCGCCGCCCACAACGAACTATCTAAGCTCGGCTACGGCCTCCTCATCCACGACGCCTACCGCCCCTGGCGTGTCACCAAAATGTTCTGGGAAGCCACCCCCGAAGCACAGCGCAACTTCGTAGCCAACCCCGCCACCGGCTCCCGCCACAACCGCGGCTGCGCCGTAGATCTCTCCCTCTACGATCTCAAAACCGGCAAACCGGTAGAGATGGTCAGCGGCTTCGACGAGTTCTCCGATCGTGCATACCCCAACTACCCGGGCGGCACCTCCCGCCAGCGCTATCTCCGCGAACTCTTAAGAACAGCGATGGAAAAACAGGGCTTCACCGTCAACGACGACGAATGGTGGCACTTCGACTTCCGCGACTGGAAGCAATACCCCGTCCTCGATCTCAGCTTCGAGCAACTCGGCTCGCGCTGATCTTCGATTCCACCCACAGTAATAACAGCAGCAAAAACACCAGCAGGCTGCACCACAACGGCACTGCCATCGCCGAAGACTCACTCGACACACTCGCCAAAAAACCAATCAGCGCGGGAGCCAGAAATCCCCCCAACATCCCCAATCCAAAAATCCCGTGAAACAGACTGGAATGGTACTCGCGAAACCGGCTCCCGATCCGCTCCACCAGTAACGGATACACAAAAGAAAAACCCACTGCCGAAAGTGCCAAGCCAAACCCTGCGCAATAAAAACTCAAAAAGTACATCGCCGCCGAAGGGCTCATCCCTGCCCTCAAAATCAAATGCAGCGCCACCCACTGCAATACGGATAACTCAGCCGCCGTCTCAAAAAAAAGCAACGCTGCAAACAGAACATGCACCGGGCTCTTCGATTCCCGCAACACTTCGTGGAACCCAAGATCCACAATCTCCGGGTCCATCGGCATCCCCAACCGGTACAGCCAGGCCCCCACTCCAAAAGGTGCCAGTGCCAGCAAAATAAACAACCCGTCAAACTCAGTCCACGAATACGAAAGTGCGCCCAGCAGCGCCGTAAGCAGCGACCCCAGCCCCATCAATCCACCAGCAAGGTTCACCGTAGCCGCCGGGTCCTGCTCATACAGTCTTCGCAACAACTGAAATGTTGCCGCCATGATTCCACCCTGCGCCAACCCTACCAGCCAAAGCGAAAAATGCCGCGCCGCCTCAGGCCTCGGCGGCCCGCTAAACTCCACCATCACAATCCCCATCGCCGCAATTAACATCGAAGTCGCCAGCAGCCGGTGCACCCCAAACCGCGACAAAAAATACCGGCTCAACCTCAAAGCAACTAGGACCCCACCCGCAAAACTCAGAAAATGAAACCCGATGGTCAAATAAGGTGGCTGCAGGTGATATCCCCAGGCCGGCAGCGCCGCCCCCGGGATTGCCACTAGAACTCCGATCAGAAAAAACCCAAGAAACGCCCTTCGGCTCGCTGAGGGCATAGATGTCCCTGTGGCAGAACTACTGAGCGGTGTCTGTACTGTCGTAGCCAATGCTTGATTCTAGTCCCATTTATCGATTGCCTTCCACTCCTGCTCTTCAAATCCAACCAGTTTTGAAACCACACTACAACCAGCAGACTTATCCATTCAATCACCACAATCTATAGCGCCCAGCTTCATTTTTCTCTTGAAAAAAATTTCCAACCGCAATATTATCGGCTTATCACTGAGAAAGGAGGTGGTCCAGTCGAAAATGGTAAACAGTAGTAATTCAGACGAGACAAAGCGTGAGGTGATCGACTGCTAATGCAGGCTTGATCATGTAGAGGCTCCGACAGTGCCCGGAGCCGTTGTGACTGTGGACCGGTTGCCTCGCGCATATGGTCTTGCGAAAATCCCGCTACAGCCCCAAAGCTGTAGCGGGATTTTTCACGTTTAAATCTAGTAGTCCTTCTTCTATAAGCCGGTTCCTGTTACGGCCTCACTTACGCTCAGCCGCAGGCAATCATTCCTCTGGGCGGCATATTACTACACCGCTCTAGCAACCTACCCGGGAGTCCTGATGAGACGGGCCACCTCTGCTCCCCTATTTGGTCTTGCTCCATGTGGGGTTTTCCCTGCCAGGTGCGATTGCTCGCCCCGCGGTGCGCTCTTACCGCACCTTTTCACCCTTACTCCCTTTGCCGAAGCTCCAGAAGCGGTACATTTTCTGTGGCACTTTCCGTCCAAACCGCTTTGAGCGATCCAGCCCGGCCGTTAGCCGGCACATTGCCCTATGGAGACCGGACTTTCCTCCAGAAAACCCTTCAAAGAAGAATTTTTCCAGCGATTGCCCGAAGAAGGACTACAGCGAGCATACCATCCTCCCGATAGCTCACTAGTACTAAGTGCGACGTTGCTCCGCTTGGCCCATAGGACTTTTCAGGATTAGTCCTATAAGGGGTTTTACTCGATCTGCTTGAAAACTCAGGTAAATTTCGAAAATCTCTTGCAGACATTTCGATTTTGTACTAATATCAAACTTCACGGTCTACTACTTTAGTACCGTGACTAAAACGGAGGAAATTGAATGAAGCGCTTATTCTCAACTTTTTGCCTGCTGGTCGGAGCCTCCGTGGCTTCCTACGCAGGCATTCTCACTGGTGCCAGCGGCACCAATCTACTCGGCCCCAGTGCTGTCCTGATGGACTTCGGTGCCCCAGCAACTTTCCCTGTTGGTTCCTTTACCTCGCTTCCCGCCGGTACCTCGAACAGCAGTGTTTCGATTTCTGTCGCCGGTGCCGGCTCTGGCGCCAACAATGGCAGCCAGGCACGCATCAACCCGAATGACGCTGGCACCTCAGCATTCTTCGGCGGCGCCATCAGCGGCACCTACCTGAGCTCTTACAGCGGCACCCCCGGCACTGGTGGTACGGCAACCAATCAGTTCGCAAGAACGATCACCCTTACCTTCCTTGCCCCTGTCACCGGCTTCACCATTGATTACGTTGGTTCACAGTCCTCCAGCCACGAATTTGCAGTAGCTGGTGTCGCTGGTATCACCAACTTGGCCAACCAGAGCTGCGGCAGCGCTTGCACCGCCTCCGGTCGTCAGATTGGTTATGTCGTCGACGGCAGCAGCCCAGTATCGTCATTCTCGTCCGTGAGCTTCACCTTCGTCGGTACCGACTCCAATGGCTTCGGCGATGACGTTCTCTTCGACAACATCCGCACGGTAGCCGCAGTTGCAACCAGCGGTTCATCCGCCACCACCGGTGGAAACCCCGTAATCCCTGAGCCTTCAACCTACGCCCTCATGGGTGCTGGCCTCCTGGCTCTCGGCTACGCTCGTCGCAAGAAGTAAATTTCTTCCAAACGATTGAAAAAAAGGCCACCTTCGGGTGGCCTTTTTCTTTTCTCATTCATCCGGCTTGCATATAATAACCACATGCACCGGGCCCTCATTTCTCTCTTAGCTTCCCTTCCTCTACTCCTCGCACAAGACGGCCCGCAACTCCTCAAAGAAAACTGCGCCCCCTGCCACGGTGCCACCTCTCTCACCTCTGCCGGCCTCAGCCTCACTTCCCGCGACCTCGCCCTGAAAGGCGGTACCCGTGGCCCGGCTATCGTTCCGGGCAAAGCAGCAGACAGCAAAGCCTACCGTTTCGCAGCTCAACTCGAAGAGCCGCACATGCCCCCCAACAAACCCCTCACCGAGGCCCAGCTCAAGATACTCAAAGACTGGATCGATCAGGGCGCCGAATGGAAAACCGAAGCCCCCATCAACTCCGATGAAGCCGCTGCTGCCCTCGCCCGCCTCGAAGACCGCCCTATCAAACCCCAGGAACGCACCTGGTGGGCCTTCCAAAAGCCCATCCGCCCCAAATCAGCCACCTCCATTGATGGCTTCCTCCGCGCCAAATGGACTCAAAAAGACCTCAAACCCTCAGGCA
>JAPKYY010000822.1 GCA_026394095.1 Acidobacteriota bacterium
GTGAGGGCAGCGCCAATCGTGACGGCAGCAACCAGGAGGGTGGCCAGAGTCAGGGGCAAACGGTTGCGGCGAGCGAATTTGGACCAACGATAGGTAAAGGTGTCAGGCCGCGCGATGACTGTTTCGCCTGCAAGATGGCGGCGGATGTCTTCGGCGAATTGAGCAACCGACCCATAGCGGCGGCCTGCTTCCTTACGCAGGGCCATGAGCAGGATGTTGTCGAGGTCACCGACAAGTTGCTTTCGCAAGCGCGTTTCGGTGGGAACAAAATGGGAAGGCGGATGGATCTCGGTAGTGCAGACGAGATTCTGGATCTCGGCAGGAGAGTAGTTCTTCAGCTTGTAAGGACGTTCACCGGTGAGGAGTTCATAGAGGACAATGCCGAGGCTGTAGACGTCTGAGGCTACTGTGATCGCCTCCCCGCGTACTTGTTCGGGGCTGGCATAGTCTGGCGTCATCATCCAGCCAGTTTGCGTAGAGGCTTGACCATCAACCACCAGCTTTGCGATGCCAAAGTCGAGTAGTTTTGGAGTGCCGTCCGCAGTTACGAGAATGTTGGAGGGCTTGAGATCCCTATGGACGATGAGGGCGGCATGAGCGTGCTGAACAGCATCACAGCCCTTCATGAAGATTTCGAGCCGTTCTGTGACGGTGAGATGCCATTGCCGGCAATAAGCATCGCTGGGGCCGCCAGCGATGAGTTCCACGACGTTGTAGGGGATGCCGGCATGGTCGCCACCGTCAATCAGACGGGCGATGGAAGGGTGCTGCTGCTGCAGTTGGGCGAGGAGGTTGCGCTCTTCAAGGAAGCGGCGGGCGTTAAGAGGATTGCTGGCACCGGCACGGATGATCTTGATCGCGACTTCCTGTTCAAACTGCCCATCGACACGTTTGGCTTTATAGACGGTACCCATGCCGCCTTCGCCGATGGGGGCGAGGAGTTCATAGACACCGAGGCGCTGGCCTTCGAGAGTCGAGACATGCTTGGCTGCTTCCTCGATGGCTGGCGCTATGTGACTCAGGCCTTCTGAGTCGAGTAGCGATTCCACTTCAGAGCGGAGGTCATCGTCGCTTGCGCAGGCTTGATCGAGATAGGCCCGGCGGTCAGCGGTGGGAAGGTCTGCCGCTGTCTGGAATACAGATTCGATTTGTTGCCAGCGTTCGGGAGACATCACTTTTTCAGTTCATTTCTTAGTCTAATGATGGATCTCGCTACATCGGTTTCCGGAAAGATCGAAAGCAGTTTCAGGCCTTCTTCGCGGAGGCCCGGAGTGGGGTCTTTCAGTTGAAGTGCTGAGGAGATATTTTGTGCCTGTTGATAGGTGTACATGTATCTCTGGAAGTTTTTGATTCGCAGCGCAGGCGCACGCTTGGTACGTGCCTTGGCCAGGAGTTTGCGTGCCTGATCCAGGTTATTCTTGCGCGCAGCCAAATCTGCCTGGAGTTCCAGAATTTGAAAGTCTGGATCTGGAACCTGGGCCAGCGTTGCTTCGGCTTCGCCTGGGAATCCGAGGTGGAGTTGAGCAAAGGCGAGAGTCCAATACAGGTCCCAATTGATGCGTTTTTTGTCACCGTTAAAGATTTCTGACGCAAGATGAGCCGTAGCGATCGCTTCACGCTTGCCACAGAGCGCCTGTGCGGCAGAGAGCATCTGATAGTTGGCTACGGTGTTGATCATGTGATTGATCGATTTGGGGTCCTGGCGGTAGACGTCATAGCTGCCTTCAGCGCCAATACGAAGATGTGGAATCGCTTCGCAGGGGCGATCTTCGCTGGGATGTCCGAATTGAAAATACTGGATTCCGAGATCACGGTGGGCAGTGAAGACGCGTACTTCATCGTAGCCAGTCCATTTCCGGGAGTTGAGAAGCTCCAATTCCTTGTTGGTGTACTGCATGGCGAGTGGAAGCATGCCAAGGTAAATGGCCTGCTCTGAGGCCCAGTGAAGAACTGCGCTGGAGCGCTTGATATTGCCACTTTTAAGTGCCGGCTCAATGGCTGGCTGGATTGCCTTGAGAGCTTCTTCGACTCGCCCTTCCAGTTGAAGGACGCGGCATAAGGCGATGCGCACTTCGACGAAAGTATAAGTGTCAGATTCAGGGGCCAGCGGCTGGGCCATAGTTGCAAGCGCCAGAGCATTTTCTGAATCGCCGCGCATCGAATAGAGCTCTGCGGCATGGGCATAACCCCAAGCGAGCTGATCGCGGAGGATTTGATCGTTCGGGTGTTTGGCCAGCAATTTAGCTTCAATTTCAATGCCCTTCAAGTGGCTTTCGAGCGATTCATTGAAGAGACCCAGATGTTGGTAGCGGCGATGCCCCTGGATATCACCCACCTGATGATAAGCTCGCGCGAGTTCCTGCAATAGCTTTTCGTTTCCACCAGACTCAGCGGCCAGACGATTGAGGAAGGTAAGTGATTTCTCCACCATCATCTTGCGAAGGGTGGATGAGCCTACGACTCTTGTTGCCTCATCGTCGATGTCATTCAGGACGGTGCTGATCAGACCGTGGACCTCATCAAAGCGGCGCTGGGCAATTTGGCCCTGCCGCCAGGCAAGAGTAGAGCCTATGCCAACGGCGATGACCAGCGCAAAGCCGAGAGCAACGACAAGCTTGTTGCGTTGCCCGAATTTGGACCACCGGTAGAGGAGCGTGTCTTTGCGCGCGATCACCATCAAGCCATCGAGGTAGCGCTGCAAGTCTTCGGCAAACTGGGCTACCGAGCTGTATCTACGCTGCGGCTCTTCTCTCCTGGCCATGGCAAGAATCATTTCGATGTCTGCCGGGAGAGTGAAGGCTTCGAGCAGCTCTTGCAAGAGCACTCCGAGTGAATATACATCGGAGGCGATGGTGATCAAGCCGCCGTGCAGTTGTTCGGGGCTGGCATAGCGAGGAGTGAGAGGGGCTGAGCCAGTGTGGCCTGTTTCGTGTTGTTTGGCGATGCCGAAGTCGAGGAGTTTGGGGATACCGTCAGCGGTGACGAGTATGTTTGCGGGCTTGAGGTCGCGATGAACCACAAGAGCGGCATGAGCATGCTGAACAGCCTGGCAAGCCATGATGAAGAGTTCGATGCGCTCTCGCAAGTTGAGATGGTGATTCGATACATATTCATCGAGAGGCACGCCTTTGACGAGTTCCATCACGATGTAGGGCAGCCCGAGGTGGGCCCATTCCGCCTTCGCCGATCACACCGAGGATGCGATAGGGGCCAATGCGCGAGAGCATTTCTAAGCCTTTTCGTTGTTCATGTAGCGGCCGAGCCAGGCTTCGGCCATGCGTTGTTCCCGACCTACAGTGGCGACGCTGATCGAAAGGGCTTCCGCCGTTTCTTCGACACTCATACCGGCAAAGAAGCGCATTTCGATTACCTTGGCTTTGCGCTCATCGAATTTCACGAGTTCGTTCAATGCATCATCGAGGTCGACGAGGATTTCGGGGCGTTCCTGCGCGGCGTCCATAGCCTCGTTGAGTTGCACATTGGCAACGCCTGCGCCGCGCTTGACGCGGTTGCGGCCACGGGCATGGTCGACAAGGATTTGACGCATGAGGTGGGCTGCTACGCCGAAGAAGTGGGCGCGGTTCTTCCAGTCCTGATTTTCCTGATTGGCAAGTTTGACATAGGCCTCGTGGAGGAGCGCAGTGGGCTGCAGGGTGTGGCCGTCGCGCTCTTTGCGGAGGTAGCTTGCGGCAAGGCGGCGCAACTCGTCATAAACGATCGGAGTGAGGAGTTCAAGCGCACCAGGATCGCCTTCGCGCCATTGTTGCAGTAGTACGGTTACTTGTTCAGCCATTGGATTAGATGATGCGAATCGCGCTGACCATGCGGCCTGCGGCTTCGGCGTCCCTTCGGAAGGAGTGAAAGAGGTCCGTGTTGCATTTTGTGCAGTGTTTGGAAACCCAGATATTCTCAAGGTCGAGACCAGCGTCGAGGAGCTGACGCTCGTTGGCCTCGGCGAGATCGACACAGGTTTTGCCTTCGGCGCCGAAGTGGGGGGAAACTTCGGGGCCCACTTCAAAACAGCACAGGCCGATGCCCGGCCCGATGGCAGCGCTCAGAGAAGAAAGTTCAGCGCCGAGGGTCAACATCTCGTGGACGGTGCGAGCAACAATTTCTTCGACAGTGCCTCGCCAGCCGGCATGGACTGCGGCTACAATTCTGGCGCTGGGATCGGCAAGCAGGATGGGGAGGCAGTCTGCAGTGCGGACTGAAATCCAAAGTTCTGGAGTGGTTGTGATCAGAGCGTCTGCTTCGCCCTGGAGGCCTTCGGTCTTACCACGTAGAACTTTGCCGGAGTGGATCTGCTTCAGCCAGGCGTGGCCTGAGGCAGGGAGCCACGCCTCGTCCTGGCGAGTGCCGAAGCCGTGCTCGACTTCAGGGAGTTCCTTGAGTGTGGGGGCGTGGATCATCCGAGCTGAACGAGGTTAACGCGCTTCTGGAAATCCGCCAGCATTTCTTCGCTGAGGCGGACATGGGTTGGCTTGCGGGTGAGAGTCCGCATCTGGTCGATCTTGTCCTGGAGCTTCATCAATCCATAGAAGAGATTCTCGGGGCGCGGAGGGCAACCCGTGATGTAGACGTCGACAGGAATGATCTTGTCGACACCCTGAAGAACCGAGTATGTGTTGAAGGGGCCGCCGACGCTGGAACAGGCGCCCATGGAGATGACCCATTTGGGCTCTGGCATCTGGTCGTAAATGCGCTTGAGGACGGGGGCCATTTTGAGGCTGACCGTACCGGCAACGATCATCAAGTCTGCTTGACGGGGGGAAGGGCGGAAAACTTCT
>JAPKYY010000679.1:0-6278 GCA_026394095.1 Acidobacteriota bacterium
CCCCCAGGCCAGGATGCGCAAAGGCTTCCCCGCATTGAGACGCTCAACCAGCCGCTTCACTGTGGCGCTCATTGGAATTGGTGACTCTGGATAGGACAGCTCCGAAACTGGAAACAAATGGGCAGGCTCCAGCTTCGAAGCCATGCCAGACAAATAGACATTCCCCAGAGGACGATCACCCGGCTTGAGTTGGGGCCACGATGGCGCTGCCGCCCGTGGCTCTCCCTGACGCAAAACTACCTTGCCATCTCCATCCACTACTACAGCGTCCAGTCGCTGTTGCGCATGTCGGTAGCTCGCATAGACTGCCTGCCCCTCTTCGATCCTGCTCCCCGCTATGCGCCCGAAAGTCCCCCAGGCGAGATCGATTTCGTAGTCTGTTCCCCTGGTAAAAAGCAGAGAGTCCGGCTCTGGCCCTGCGCGCAGCGTAAAACTGGCCTGATCCAGCAAGTGAGGGCTTGTCGTCTCCTGGGCACGAACGCCCTTCAGTTGCGCCCCTTTTGCCCAGCCACCGGCCTTGGGATTAAACACAGGAATGCCTTCGTACTTCTCTGCTTTCACTGCAATCCAGGAGGGAGGTGTGACATGAATCGTCTCGGTGCCAACCTTTACATCCCAATCGGCAACAATCGTGAAACTTGCAGGCTGCTGTGCAAAGGTGGCAAGCAGAAGCGGGAGCATCCCCAATGGCGGCATCTTCAAAGTCTATTCGATCGCCTGAAGGCGGTCCATCTCAATGCTCAACGCGCGGGCGATCTCGGCATCAGTTTGCGTCGACTCCCCTGGAAATGCTTTGTAGATTCTGATCGCCAATAAAGCCACCTCGGATGGGTTGTAGGGGATCGAATCCGGCGGAAACAAATCCCTGTTCTGACAAAGAAACGCGGCGGCGGATTTGAGGCGGGCTTCCTCTGCCCGGCTCTCTGCCGAGTCATGTTCAAATACCCAGGCAGCCACGCGTTTGGCGATATCGGGTTGCCTCTTCACATCCACTGCCACACCCGTCGCTGCAAAGACGCGGCAATCGTAATCGCGGCAGGTCTGCGGACGCGTCTCATAAATGGAGCATTGGTTATCTACAAGCATCGGGCAATGGCCCTGCTCGTTGTAGCCCATCAGCAAATGCCCCTCAGGCCGCCACGGTGCCTGGAAGAGTAGTTCGCCTGGAATACTTCGAATGGTCTCGACTTCTTCGGGTTCGATATGGATGAACATGGAAGACCGGCAACAGGCATTGCAAGTGCCACAGGGAACAACTGTGGAGACAAGTTCCGATTCCAGCCAGATAGAGAAATTCCCTGCCGGGACACTCAGAGGTTCACCAATCACACTGCATAGAATAACGCTTAATCGCGCTGCGGCAGTTCGTAGTTCAAGGTGTAATGATGCTGTTTGCCTTCACGCCGAATCTCAAGCTTGCCTGAGATTCCCGTTAACTCTCCGCTCCCGGTACCGGGTGTAATCACCACCTGGATCTCCATCGAGCCCGGAGACATGACGCCGCTGTGCTGCATGATGAAGCCGCCAGAGCGGCCGTCCAGCTAGCCCGTGAAGCGCTCCAGTGCTACGTAGCCGCCCGAGGGATTGCTTCCATCACTCGAAGCCATCATCTCCACCCGGCTTGTCCCACTCATGGGGCCGGCAAAAGTTTTGTCCAGCGAGAGGCGGACAAAATCGCCTTCGACAGCCGGCCCGGCGGGCGGCAACATTTTCACTTCAAAGGTTCCTGTGACGCTATTCGACATTCTGGCTTTCTCCTTGTTTCGGTTTGTCGTACCCGGTGCTTGTGCCAGCAGCAAGGCAAATCCCGAAGCGATTGCTATGGTGAAGACATTCATGGCTTCAATAAGAATAGCGGCACAGGAAAATGGGAGATAGGAAAAACACGTCAGACGCCGGGCCAGCAAGGGGAATCCTGAAGACGGCGCCAACGCCTAGTGCTTTTACCCACTCCCGCAGTCTCCCCGCTCCCGAATTGAGCTCATGGATTCAGCACTATTGGATGGTGGAATGGAAACTCGATCCCGCTCATCAGCAGTTAGTAGAAACTCTTCCTCATCCGAACTTCCATTTGGTTTTTGCTTCTGAGGATGCTTCTGCATTGGTGCACGGGGTGCAAACACGCAAGTTCCAACGTTTGTTGCAAGGTCATGCTCGCGTCTTTGGCGTGAAGTTCCGCGCCGGAGGATTTCAGTCTTTTCTTAACGCACCCGCCTCGAGTCTGCGCGGCAAAACGATTGAAGCTAAGGCAGTCTTTGGCGAGACTGTTTCTGTACTTCAGCCGGTGCTCTCGGGCGATTCTGCCGATGCCTTGCGGATCGAAGAAGCTAATCGATTCTTCTTGGGGTTGATGCCAGGGCCTGATCCCGACGCAGCAACTGCCGCACGAATCGCAGACTTAATCCTTAATAGCCCGCAGATCCGAAACGTCGCATCACTTTCTGCGGCGACGGGACTCAGCGTCCGCTCTCTCCAGCGCTTGTTTCAGCGCTATGTGGGTGTGAGCCCCAAATGGGTGATCTGCCGCTACCGCATGCACGAACTTGTAGACGTCCTCAATCGGGGCGAAGAGGTCGATTGGGCGGCCATGGCGGTGGAGCTTGGTTACTTCGATCAATCGCACTTGATTCGTGATTTCCGTCGCACCACTGGTTTGTCTCCAGAGAAGTACCGGCTCCGCTTTTTTGAACAATCTGTTCCGGGCTAACGTATACTCACCAGGCAGATGAACGAAACGAATAGTCAAAAGTTGCCTCCTGTTCCAGCGCATATCGCCGCCATCGAGCGTCCTGTCGATAAGCTCATGACCTGTTACTTCATCAAGGCCGTGCTCTCGTTTGTAGCCTTCCCAGTCCTCCTGCCATTACTCTACTTCCGCTACTACACGATGCGATACAAGTTCGATGCCGACGGTATCCACATGAGCTGGGGAATTCTCTTCCGCCACGAAATCATGCTGAACTATTCCCGCATTCAGGACATCCATCTCCACTCCTCGCTGGTCGAACGCTATCTCGGCCTTGCCCGCATTGAGATCCAGACTGCAGCAGGCAGCTCGAGTGCCGAGATGGTTCTCGAAGGCCTGAGCGACCACGAAGCCATGCGTGATTTTCTCTACTCCCGAATGCGCGGAGCCCGTGATGCCGTGACACCCAATGTCGCCACTGAGGGAGAATCAGCGATCCTGCTCCGGGAGATCGCCGAAGAGCTCAAAGCGATCCGGCTAATTGTCGAGGAGAAGCAAAACCGTGCTTGATTGGGCGCGCCATCGCGTACTTACGGCTCTTCGCGTCCCGGCAGCTCCAAAGCCTCCAGACGGCAGCCCCGAGTCTTTATTGATCTTTCGTGCTGGCAAGAATTTCTTCTATCTGCAGTTCGTTCAATGGTTCCTGCAGATTATCGGAGTCATTGTTGGTGTCTTTGCCCTTTACGCCTTCACCTGGAAGTACGTGCAGATGGCGCCGGTTTGGGTGCACTACATGGTGATTGCCGGCGAAATCTTCGGCGTGTTGGGTGTTGCCGTGGCTTCACCCTTTACCTTCCTGGCGATGAAGTGGCAATACGAATTGCGCTGGTACATCGTTACGGATCGCAGCCTCAGAATCAGACGTGGGGTTTGGGAAGTGGAAGAACTTACCATGACCTTCGCCAACATCCAGGAGATCCGTGTCCAGGCCGGGCCGGTACAGAAGCTTCTGGGCCTTGCTGATGTCGAGGTCCATGCCGCTGGTGGTGGCGCAATCGGCAAACACGGCGAGCAGCGCTCGCATAAGGCATTATTCGAAGGCGTAGACAACGCAAACACCATCCGCGATTTACTCGTAGAACGCTTGCGCGAGTATCGTGAACTGGGGCTCGGCGATAAGGTCAGTCCTGCAACTCCCCCGCTACTAGACTTTCAGTCAGCCCTATTGCAGGTCCGCGACGAAGCAACCAACCTCCGCAAAGCATTGCAGGCAACCTGACCACTATCGGAACGAATCAATCACAAAAATATCGCTACCAGCCGCATCCAGTTGCGACCAGCAGATCCAGCTCTCATCGGCCGCAATGCTCATCCCGCTATCAAACTGTACCGGCATCCGGCTCAGCGCAACCACATCGCGTGTCTTTCCCGTAGTCAGGTCCAATCGGCGGATTGCCCGCTCCCCCACTGCACCAAATACCGCATAGTAAAGCCCCTTCGCCCCCAGCGCCCATTGTCCCCAAAGATTGGTCCTCAGTGGTGCCATGTGCTCCTGCTTGCCCTCAGGCAAACTCATGCGGAAGATTCCGCCCTCCCCAGACCGCTTCACATAGTACAGATACTTGCCGTCCATCGATTCAAATCCAGCCGACGCTCCCGTGGACGTAAGTTGCTGCGCCACTCCTCCGGTGGAAGCCATCTTGTAAAGTTCCCACGTTCCGCTACGGTCGCTGGTGAAGTAAATCCACCGACCGTCTCGAGACCAGCTCGGCAGCACATCGTTTGATTTCTCTCTCGTTACCTGCACTGGTGTGCCGCCGCTTAGAGCAACCGTGAAGATGTCTCCATTGCCTTCAGGGCGCGAATCAAAAACCAACTTCGTCCCATCAGGCGACCACCGCGCACTCCCCGTCGTCGGGCCATTCATCGACGTCAGTTGCCGGCTGCTGCTGCCATCGGCAGAGCTGATCCAGACTTCGTCAAAGCCACTGCGAATACTTCGAAACGCAACCCATTTCCCATCTGGTGAGATTTGCGGACCACTGTCCGGCTGAATGGAGTTCGTAATGGGCCGCAGCTTCGCATCCGCCCCAAGCTCTGCCCTCCAAAGGTTTGTATCAGAGAGGCGAGTAACAAAGGCGAGGTGCTGGCCTTTACGGGAAATCGCAGGTGCCTGCGCACCAATCCCCGCCACAGCAATGCGCTCCTGCAGGCCATGTTCGGGATCCACACGCCACAGGCTCCGGGCTTCGTTGTTCCGCGAGGTCGCCACCACCAGTTGCCTGCCATCGGCCGTCCAGTCAAAACCGGCAATCAACCGCTTCTCTTTTGTAACTGCTTTTGCCGCAGATTCGTTCCCGTCCACCGGCACTCGCCAAAGGTCCTGCACAGACGCTTCTTTGGCCCGCACAAAGGCGATCCATTTTCCGCCCGGCTGTACATGGGCTTGCTGGTCGCCCTGAAAGTCTTTTGGTGGTTGCGTAATTGCGATCTTTTTTCCATCTGCTACCGAAATCCGCACCAGACTGGTTGGGCTGGATTCTGAGTACCGGTCTGCTGCAACGATTGCTCCCCCATCGGCAACAAAACTCAACGAAGAGCGCACCGCTACCTCTGACAGTTGACGTGCGCTGCTATCCAGATTTTCCATCCACATCAGCGAATACCTGCCACCCGGCTTCTCACGCAAAAACGCGATCGCCCCCTGGCTGGACCATGCCGGTTCGTAATCCCTTACCTCTCCGCTGGTGATTGCCGTCGCCACCCGCGACGCAAGTGGCTGCTTATAGATGTGCGACCATTCGTCACTCCCGTCACGCGAAAAAATCAGCGTCTCCCCGTCGGGCGAAAAAACAGGTGTCCTCGAAAAATCCTGATTGGCCGTGATCAGCCTTGGCACCCCTAAGGGCGTCTGCGCTGGCGTCAGGAGCCAGATTCCCAAGCCCGTAACCGTGAGGATTGCTGCACCCATCATTGGCCTCCACCGGGCCGGGGTGGCAGGAACGGCGGCAACTTGCGTAAAGCTGGCCTGATAGCTTCCTTTGGGTAACGCTACCCTTACCGGATCGGCCTTCCCGGACCCATCATAGTATTCCAGCAACTTGCTCCGAAGCCGTCTCACCTCAACTCGAACTACTGGGTCTGTCTTGGGGTCATAGCTCGGCTGACGGGCAAAAACATCAATTCCGATCACCGTTTCTTTCAGCCGGGATCCACGCCCGGCAATCGTCTCCTCGGCCAGATAACGCAGCAGTTGAGCCATGCGAGGGCTCGCTGACAGCTCGTTACTTGCCAGTATCCGCTCCAAAGCCGCTTTTTGTTCGTTTGCGCCTAACTGCATTCCCATCAATCGTTTGCCAGAGGTAGTATACCCCGTCGCCACCTCGTCCTACCGCTACTGATCTCACAAAATCACCCATATTGGGCCAATGCAACGTTTGCTCTGTGTAATTCTCCTCTCTCACGCCTCGCTCACCGCGTCTACCATTTACCGCGTGAGTTTTGAAGGCATGATTCGTTCCGGTTCGGTCACCTCGCTATCGAGGCCAGATAAGCTGAACCTGACGGGCCTGAAGATCTTTGGCCTCATGGA
>JAPKYY010000679.1:6316-8812 GCA_026394095.1 Acidobacteriota bacterium
GAGCTCTGCAAATCCGGGCTTCTTTACAGAAATTGGCTCCGATCTAGATCCTGTTTGGATCACCCGGCGGCAAGTCTCGATCGAGGGAAACCCGGATCTTGGCCCAGACTTCCCCACATCCCTTGACTTTCCAATTGTCCCCATGCCGCCTGGTGCATCTCCCACCGAGCCCGCCAAGCGCAACCAGAGAATCCAATTTACAGCCTCGTCGTCTTCCGCTTACCTGACGAATTCCGAGTTTCTGGACAATTGGGTTAGCGGTAGTCTAATACGCCGCAGAGCCTCTCTACTCGCCTGGAACATCATTTCGTTCACTCCCTTTTTGCAGCAGGTGGGCGGTTTGCAGGATTTCTCAGTTTCTCAAGATGTTGGGGGCGGGGGCGTCTTCAATGTCAACGATTTCGAGTGGGACACAAACAACCCTTTCTTCACCACAAACAATTCGATCATTGTTTCTTTCAACATGGTTGCTGCCCGGGGCGAGACGATTGTCACGCCAGAACCGGCGGCTACCACGCTGATGGGGATGGGCCTTGTCGTGCTTTTTGTCTATCGCCACAAGCTTCGAGTTTGAACAGCAATAAGAAGGGGGCCCGAAGGCCCCCTTTGTGTGACGAAAACTAGCTGAGTTGCTTTTGCAATTCTGTGTCGATCGCCGACAGAAAGTCTTCTGTCGTGAGATAGGGATGATCGGGGCGAATCAGGATAGCGAGGTCTTTGGTCATGCGGCCAGATTCGACCACATCTACGCATACCTTTTCGACGGCAAGGGCGAAGTCGACAACATCCTGTGTGCCATCCATACGGCCGCGGTACTGCAGGCCCCGCGTCCAGGCATAGATCGATGCAATCGGATTCGTCGAAGTGGGCTTACCCTGCTGATGCATCCGGTAGTGACGTGTCACAGTACCGTGCGCAGCTTCTGCTTCCACTGTCTTCCCATCGGGCGACATCAAGACAGAAGTCATCAACCCAAGAGAACCATAACCCTGAGCGACAGTATCAGACTGCACGTCGCCATCATAGTTCTTGCAAGCCCAGAGATAACCGCCAGACCACTTCAGGTTTGAGGCCACCATGTCGTCGATCAGGCGATGTTCGTAGGTGAGACCCTTTGCCTCATAAGCAGCCTTGAACTCGGCATCGAAAATCTCCTGGAAGAGATTCTTGAATCGCCCATCGTAGGCCTTGAGAATCGTATTCTTTGTCGAGAGATAGACAGGGTACTCGCGACCCAATCCGTAATTGAAGCAAGCACGCGCAAAGCCTGCGATCGAGCTGTCGAGGTTAAACATCCCGAGTGCAATTCCGGCGCTCGGTGCCTTGATGATCTCGCGTTCAATCGGCGCGCTTCCGTCGTCTGGCGTAAAGGTCAGTTTGAGCGTGCCGGCACTTGGGAACTGGAAATCCTGCGCGCGATACTGGTCGCCAAAGCCGTGACGGGCAACCACCACCGGCTTATCCCAATGGCCGACGATGCGCGGCACATTTTTGCAAATGATCGGCTCGCGGAAGATGGTGCCGTCGAGGATATTCCGGATCGTGCCGTTCGGGCTGCGCCACATTTGCTTGAGTCCGAACTCTTTCACTCGCGCCTCGTCGGGCGTAATCGTTGCGCACTTAACGGCCACTCCATACTGACGAGCGGCGTTAGCCGAATCAATCGTGATCTGGTCATTGGTCTCGTCGCGCTTCTGCACCGAGAGATCGTAGTACTTCAGATCGATGTCGAGGTAGGGAAGAATCAGACGTTCCCGAATCGACTGCCAGATGATGCGTGTCATCTCATCGCCGTCCATCTCGACGACGGGGTTCATTACTTTGATTTTTGCCATGGGATAAAAGGGCTCCGAGCCTTGCGTAATTTTCGATTGTCTCTCAATTGCAACTTTCTTGCTGAGTCATCCCGTTCACAACCCGGCGATTTTTAATTTTGCCCTGTTTTCAATAACTTCACGCGGGCCCCCAAAAAGGTCTGTCTTGCCTCTGCCTTATCTTCAAACCGGTGTGAGTGAAAGGCTCCGCCAATCGGTCGCGCTTTTTGTGACGGCCGCGACAAATCCTGCCTTTCAGTTTTGAGGTCTCCTCATGATTCAGCCCAGTGCCCCGTCGTTCCCTCGTCCGGCTTCCATCCAGCCAGCGGGAGCGGCAACTCTTGATGTATGTACGATGATTTCCAACCCTGTGCGGTACGCCTCGCGCTACCGTTTGTTTGAAGGCTTCAAAGCGCAAAATGAAGGCACCCACATCCGTCATTGGACTGTGGAAGTGGCCTACGGCAATCGCCCCTTTGCCGTCACCGATCCAAGCAACCCGCGGCACCTTCAGGTGCGCACAAGCAGCGAACTCTGGCACAAAGAAAACGCGCTTAACCTGCTTTTTGCCCATGTCCTGCGTCACAACCCCGATGCCGAATACTTCGCCTGGGTCGATGCCGACGTAACCTTTGCCCGCCCCGATTGGGCCTACGAAACGATCCAGCAACTCCAGCACTAT
>JAPKYY010000632.1 GCA_026394095.1 Acidobacteriota bacterium
GTGGCAAGATGAAGCCGGCAACGTTGAATGTGGTGGCAGATCACGCGCGTGCAGCAGAATTCCTGATTCATGACGGCGTGATTCCTTCTAACGAGGGCCGCGGCTATGTGCTGCGCAAAATCATTCGCAGGGCGATCCGTCATGCCCGGCGTGATGGTGCCGAGAATCACTTTCTGCACCAGATGACACCCTTTGTTGCGGAGTTCATGAGCGGGCCTTATCCGGAATTGATCGAGAGCTCAGAACGTGTGGCGCGAGTGGTGAAGGAAGAAGAATTGCGCTACGCAACGACCTTCCTTGTGGCTGAGAAGATGTTCCGTGATGAAGCGAAGACTGCGGTGGGCAATGTGTTGCCCGGCCCTGCGGCTTTCAAGCTCTACGACACCTTCGGGCTTGGCCTTGATGAACAGGAAGACATGGCCCGCGAACTCGGCCTCAGTATCGACCTGCCGGGCTTTGAAGACGCGATGGAGCAGCAGAAGCAGCGGGCGCGGGCCAGCTGGAAGGGTGCAGAGAAGACACAGGTAAATCCGGCCTTTGCGGAACTCGCGAAGACGAAGTTCCTGGCCTATACGCATCTGGAAACACCAGCGACTGTGCTTTATGCCAGCGAGACAGAAGTCGTGCTCGATCAATCCTCCTTCTATGCCGATTCTGGTGGCCAGGTGGGTGACCACGGCGCATTGTTTGACTCTGAGAGCGGCGAGAAGCTGGCCGATGTGACGGCTGCTGTCTACGGCATGCCGGGCTTGATTGTTCACAAAGTGAAACTTTTGAAGCCGATCACAGTTGGGCAGACCTTGATTGCCCGTGTGGCGCCGGAATGGCGCAACGCATCGATGCGGCATCACACCTCAACGCACCTCTTGCAGGCTGCTTTGCAGAAGGTATTGGGACGGCACGTCAAGCAGGCCGGCAGCGTCGTAGACCCGACTCGTTTGCGTTTTGACTTCACCCACTACGCAGCGGTGAGTGCAGAAGAAAAGGCTGAAATTGAGCGCCTGGTAAACGAAGAGGTGCTGGCCAACATCGACGTGACGACAAAGGTGACGGGCCTTGACGAGGCACTGAGCTCGGGCGCGATGGCGCTCTTTGGTGAGAAGTACGGTGACAGTGTGCGCGTGGTGAGCATTGGTGAGTTCTCGAAGGAACTTTGCGGTGGCACGCACGTGAAACGCACGGGCGATATTGGTGGCATCAAGATTGTCTACGAGGGCTCAAGCTCTGCCGGTGTGCGACGCATGGAAGCCGTGGCCGGGCCGCGGGTAACCGAATTCTTTGAAGAGCAATTGAGTGCCAAAGATGAAGCGCTGGCCCGGGCCGAGCGCGAGAAGAAGGATCTCGAACACGCGCTGAATCAGTTGAAAGAACAACTGGCTTACGCGCAGTCTTCGAACCTGAAGGCTGAAGACCTGAAGGGCATGAAAGTTCTGCGGGCGAAGCTTGCCAATATGGATCGGGGGCAGATGCGAATGGTGGCTGACGACTTCCTCAATCGCAACGCCGCTGACGTGATCGTACTTGGTACGACTACAGCTTCGGGCACGGTTGAATTTATCTCAGCCGTACGCAAGGACCTCAATCCCAAGATCCACGCCGGCAACATCATCAAGGCGATCAGCGAGATGGTGGGCGGCAAGGGCGGCGGCCGGCCAGATCGCGCCGAAGGCGGCGGCAAGGATGCATCTCAGATTGATGCAGCCCTTGAAAAAGTGGCTGAACTGCTCTAGATGCTGGACGCAATCGTAGTTGGCGCGGGGCCCACGGGGCTGGCATGCGGGATTGAGCTGAAGAAGCGGGGTCTCGCGTCAATTCTGATTGAAAAGGGTTGTGTTGTGAAGTCGCTTTACAACTACCCGACAAACATGGTGTTTTTTACGACGCCTGAGTTGCTCGAAATCGGCGGCATACCGATGACCTCACTCAACGAGAAGCCAACCCGGAATGAGGCGCTGAAGTATTACCGCCGTGTCGCTGACCATTTCAAGCTGGACATTCATCAATATGAGAGGGTTGAGCGCGTCGATGGAGAAGACGGGAATTTTACCGTTGTCACCGATAAGGGCCAATATCAATGCCGCAAGGTGATCTTCTCTACTGGATACTACGACCTGCCCAACTATACCGGCGTTCCGGGTGAGGACCTGCCGAAGGTGATCCACTACTACCGCGAAGCGCACCCTTACTACAACGCTGATGTGCTGGTAATTGGGGCCAAGAACTCGGCGGCAATAGCGGCACTTGAGCTTTGGTGGACCGGAGCACGGGTAACGCTTGTGCATCGCGGGCCAGGAATTCACAACCACGTAAAGTACTGGATCAAACCGAATATCGAGAACCGGATCAAGAACGGCGAGATCCCGGCATACTTCAACAGCTCGGTAGCAGAGATTCTGGAGCGGGAAGTGGTTTTGAATACTCCGGAGGGCGAAGTCCGGATCAAGAACGATTTTGTGTTTTCAATGACGGGATATCATCCGGATTTCGAATTTCTCGAACGCCACGGAATTCGGCTGAACCCTGAAACGCAGCGGCCCAACCTGAATCCAACGACATATGAGACGGAGCGGCCCGGAATGTATCTGGCCGGAGTGCTGGTTGCCGGTGTTTTCACTAATGAAGTTTTTATCGAAAATGGACGATTTCATGGGGAGAAGATCGCTCAATCTATCGATAAGGGAATTTAGTGACGCATTTTAGGCTTGCGCTTGGATTGTTGGTTGCGAGTCTTGCTCTTGGTCAGCGGCTAGAGCTGAAGCAAGCTCGCAATTTGGGAGCTCTCGACGCTGGAGAAGCAGTTGAGGGGATCTCCATTCGTTTTGCACGTAGTGCCGATCAGCAACGGGCGCTGGATCAGTTGCTGGATGACCTGCAACGGCCTGGATCGTCCAATTATCATCGCTGGCTGAGCCCGGAAGAATACGCCGATCGATTTGGTTTGAGCGATGCGGACCTTGCGCGGGTAGAAAAGTGGCTGCGCGGGAGTGGCTTGCAGATCGATCATCGCGGCCGCACGCGGAGTTATTTGATGGTGTCGGGGACAGCAGGCCGGGTTGGACGGGCCTTTGGCACAGAGCTTCGGCGATATGAGTTCAAAGGGAAGCGGCATTTTGCCAATGCGGGGCCGGTAAAGCTGCCTGCTGATTTGAGCGGAATTGTACTCAACGTAGAAGGGCTGGACGACTTTTTGCCAGAACCGAGCCAGACGCCGGAGGGCAACCTGAGCGGGGGGCGTCACGTTTTGGCTCCTGACGATTATGCGGTGATCTATAACGTGCGGCCCGCACTGCAACGTGGCATTGATGGGACAGGGCAGCGGATCGCGATTGTGGGCCAATCGAGAATTGATCTAAGCGACATGAGCCTGTTTCGCTCACGCTACAAGCTGGCTGACAATGTTCCAGACGTGATTCTGTATCCCGGTTCGCGAGACCCGGGTTTCAACGACGCGCAGGGCGAGGCCAACCTCGATCTGCAATGGGCAGGCGCCGTTGCGCGAAACGCCAAGTTGATCTACGTTTATGGCTCTAGTGCTATAGGAGCAGCGGCTCATGTAATCGACCAGAAGCTGGCACCCATCGTCAGCGTCAGCTTTAGCGCCGGATGCGAAGCCCAGAATTCGCAAGCCACGATGGCCAGTATCCGGAATCTGGTGCAGACTGGAAATGCGTTGGGGATCACATGGGTGAATTCCTCCGGCGACGCAGGGCCGGCCGGGTGTGATTCCAATTCCTCGACAGTGGTGCAGAACGGGT
>JAPKYY010000801.1 GCA_026394095.1 Acidobacteriota bacterium
ACCAAAACGGTCAAAACCACATCATCCTCATCGCCGTCCCGGTCGCAAAACCCTGCATTCAGTGAAAAATAGTCCCCACCGGAGCTAGCCGTAATCGTTCTTGTATCGGCAGTTTTGTAATAGAAATCCGATAGCGACGCGTAGTTGCTAAGATCGTCCGTCACGGCCATACCACGCTTGCCGGTCGACGGAATTAGCCACGATATCGCCATAACTTTGCCATTGGTGCGGGGGTCGTCCGACGTGAAGGCTATGGCACCAGCTGTTCCTTCAAATCCAATCCCAAGGAAGCGATTATTTTCGAAACGATAGGCCCCTACTCCGTGGGTGTCGAAAGAGGCTGACAGATGCAGTGTCGTCAGCCCGGGGATCTCGTGAACCACAGGGGGAACGGTTTGAGTTGGATCCACCATCGCGGGATAGTGAGTCTCAATGCCGCAGTCGAAGGTCATGTCTTTCCGGGTCAATGCCCCGCCAAGCCCATTGACGATCACCAACGTACACACTCTCGGGCTTGAAAAAGAAGGAGCCCCAAAAGCAGCAACGACAGCCGCCAGGCCTAACATAGGGCCGGCGGGCGTCAGCACCAGGGCCGCTCCAGCGAAAATAGCCCCGTAAGTTGCCCCAACCGCCGCAGCCTGTTGGCCTGCGCCAAAGCCCTGGTAGCCTTTCGGGGTGGCCGCAAAAATATCGGGCGTTGAGCCCTGTATATGCATTTTGCCTTCCAGGTACTTCGCGCTGCTGCTGAGCGTGCCACTCTCGGAGATCAGCCCACCAAAAGTGCCTTTCGCTGCTCCGGCAAGCTTGTCAAATACCGGCTTGGTAACAAGACTCACCGGCAAACCTATGGCGTCGCTTTCGTCTACAGTTGTGGCCATATACTCTCCTTTTGACTTTCTGTCTGAATCCCGTAAGAGTCTTTTCTATGTCAGGTCTAACTCTACAACCAACTGCTTAAGAAGCCTGACCATCGTTCGCATTCGCCAGTAGCGAGCGTAGAACGAAGACTTTGCTCCAGCAGGGTCGACTTTTTTCTTGTCAATATCCAGACAGCTATTCCAGAGACCGCTTGGGGTGGGGGCACCTTTGAACGCTGTGTAGCGGGCCGCAAAGTCGCTCTCGGAAATTGGAGACATGCCCAGCTCAGCTGATTTCAGCATGGTAGCTGTGATGTCGGCAACAAACTCCAGAGTGGCCAGCAGCACTACCAAATCCAGTGGCGGTTGGTGGTCTATCGCTTCTTGTTTGACTTTGGCAAAAAACTTCGTGTCGTCCTTTTCTGAATTGAGGTCGGAGTTGGTCACCGTCGCACCGTAATTCAGCACGACGAGCGCCTCGTTGGAAGTATTTCCCTGATCGTCGGAGATCGTATAGACCACCGGCGTTGGGCTCGTTTCAAATTCAACTACGGTGAAGTCCAGGCCAACATAGGTCTTCCCGGGACCATCCATTTTGATTGTGAAAGCTGGGTAACCTGTGTCACGGTATATAGCATTGGCGGCACTAGCCACCTTGCTGTCCAGGCTGATCGGGCCTACTTCAGCCCAGAGCTGTGCTGGGGGCTGAATGCCGGATGTATCGCTGACATCAGTTACAAGGTAGTACTCAATTCCGCCAGCGAGAACGCAATCCACGCTGCCATAGTAGTATTGGCCTACTACCTTACTTGAGTCGCCAAGGTCTATCTGAACTGTCGCCAGCACCGACATACTGGTGTCCAGAAGCGAGACAGCCCAGTTCCCCGTATTTGCAGTTCCCTTGCGAATGCCCAGACTCGTAACTTTCTGCTTTTTTGCGCTCTGGAATCGGAATCCAACTTGCCCTGAGAAATTATTCCGGTCAATGCCAGGAGTAAAAGACGTTGCTGCCTTTTGCGTGGCAGGGACAAAAGAAATAGTCCCCTTGTCCCCTACCATCCAAATGCCTTCGCCATCCGCAGACAGCTCTTTGCCGTCTACTGTGATGACGTTCGACGGAGTGGAGCCCAGCTCCAGATCCTGCAAGCCCACTAGCTTGACACTGTCCTCAACGATTTTGTTGGGTGTTTTCGCCTCAGCGCTCATCGCAACGTTAATTCTGTCCGCAAGCTGGCCCGGCTGAAACCCCTGGATAAACCGGTCAGCGGCCTTGGGCTGATTAAACATGACCGTTAGAGTTACGGGATCAGAGAATTTTGAATTGCCCAGATCCAGTTTGACGCTGGTTTCGACTCGAATCCCTTTGAAGGCTGAATCGGCTTTAAAGGTAATATGCGAGGAATCGGTAAGCGTCCAAACACCAACATCTTTGGTCGTTTGGGTGGAAGCGGAATTGGCGTCAGGATTCACTAGCACCAGCTTGCCAGTGGCGTTCTTCGTATCAAACGTCACTGTGTCCTTGTAGTTGGCAGTCAGGGTATTCTCGGCAAGGGTCGGGTCAGTCATCCCCGCAGCAACGTAGGTGATTGTGATTGTCGCGGTATCGTCTGAGTCTACGCCTGCCAGATTCAAACGATACTTGGCCGTTGCAGGCGTATTGAAATCGTAGGCCTTGTCTGGAGTAAACTCGACTTTACTGTTGGAGTTTACCTTCCAGGTCCCAACTCCCGTCTGGGTATAGACGCCCTGCATGTCGGCATCCACCAGTACTGGCGTAGTTCCAGCAGCATTTACACTTCCCGTGATCACGTCTACTTCAACAGCCTGGGGAAGGCGCGGTTGGTTGTTAACCGGTTTATCAACAGGATTGAATTTGGCGGTCTTCCCCGGGCCGGCGACGAAATACCAGGTCAGATAGCTTCCAACTCCAATTACAATTCCGACTATGGTGCCAACTATGTATCTAATCTTGTTCCGGCCCATATGATCGGCAAACCGGGCCCAGGTCTTTTCGCTGTTGCTCCTCACATCAGGACCGCGGCCATATTGATTCCTTGGGTCATCGACCACAAGGGGCACTATATTCCCGGCCTTCTTTGCCGCAGCTAAAGCTTCTTCGGCATCCAATTTGGCGTCCAGCATCTCGCCGAGTCTGGAGCCATAAATGTGTCCATTCTGTCCGCGTTGCAACGCAGTGGAATCAAATTCTTCTCCAAGGTCAGCCCCACCCGGCAATCCCGCTATTCCACCTGCCATTGTATTCTCCCGTTCCAGAATGAATTCGAATCAGAGATCACTAATGAGCCCCGGTGTCGTATCGCAAATGTTATCACGGGCACAGGTGTAGTCCATGCATTACGCTGATCTATCTGTGGTGCAAAGCTCAAAATCGAGCGTGTTAGTCTTGCAGGCATGCGTGTCGTGTTTCTCGAAGTAGATACCGAAAGTCAGTGGGCGATGGCTTCTCTTGGTCCCGCCTTTTTGGCTGCTTTCTTGCGTGAGCATGGCCACGAAGCAATCTTGATTCGCGCCTTGATCGAGATGCCGGATGACGAAGTGCTACGTCTGGTGCGCGAGGCTGAACCTGGATTGATCGGTGTGTCGATGACAACACGCCAGTGGTTGCGCTCGAAGCACCTGGTTGGCATGATTCGCCAGCATCTCAATGTCCCGGTAATTGCCGGGGGCCTGCACGCTACCTTCTCACCTGAAGCCGTCCTGGCTGCGCCCGGCTTCGACTATGCCGGGCTTGGGGAATGCGAAGAAGCGCTGCTCGATTTGGTAAATGCCCTGGAGGCCGGCAGATCGCCGCACGGCATCGACAACATCTGGGTAAGAGGTGGCTTCAAACCGGTCCTGCGCAAACCGGTCGAACCACTCGACCGCCTCCCCTTTGCCGCGCGCGACATATTGCAAGAGCCGCGAGGCACGGTTCAGGTTTCAACCCAACGCGGCTGCCCATTTCCCTGCACTTACTGCGGGGCGCGCATGTTCAACGAACTCTATGAGGGCACCGGCGAGTACGGCCGGCGCCGTTCTCACGAAAATGTTCTCAGCGAATTGCGCGGATTGCGAGACCAGGGCCGCCTCAGCTACGTAATTTTCCTGGATGACACCTTTACGATCCATCACCCCTGGGTAAAGGAATTCTGCCGTCTATACAAAGAGGAATTTCGAGTCCCCTTCTGCCTTCATGCGAGAGTCGAAACCGTTACAGAGCCGATGCTCAAAATGTTGGCTGACGCAGGTTGCCAGCAGATCACCTATGGGGTGGAAAGCGGCAGCGAGCGAGTTCGCCGCGAGGTAATGAAGCGGCCTGTCACCAACCAGCGCTTTCGGGACGTCTTTCGCTGGACACGCGAAGCAGGCATCTTCGTAATAGCAAACTACATGCTGGGGCTGCCGGGCGAGACAAGAGAAGAACTGAACGAAACCTATGAGCTTGCAGCAGAGCTAAGGAGCTTCGACTTTAGCTTCTTTGTTTTTTATCCCTATCCTGGCACGCACCTGTTTCAGACTTGCCGCGAGAAGGGCTATTTGCCAGCTGACTATTTGAGTCGCCCGGCAAATCATCGCGAGACAATTCTGAGCTTGCCTGACCTCACCCAGGCAGACATCGACGAGGTCTATGACAAATTCACTGCCCTGCGAGTAAAGAATGAACGCGAACGTTGGAATGCACCTGCATCCACTTCGGCCCCGGACCACGCTTATGTAGTGGCGCGAAACGGCTAGGCCTTCCGACGGAGCCGGGCAAAGTAAACATCGTATTCGGTGGTCGATCGCTCATGGGTCTGTAGCCGCCAGATNNATGAAAAGCCCAGTGTCGACTCCAGCTTCGTTTCCAGCCGAAAGAAATCGCCGCAACTCCGCGAGCGAAGAGCCCTGATGAGGCGTGGAGCGTTGCGAGTGCCCTCCAATCCAGGAGGCAGGCTCTGTGGCCCCGGCAGCCCAATCGAAGGGAGTACACAGAATCGACTCAGACGCAGGCCTGGTGACCCGCCCCAGCTCAAACAGGAGGCCCAGTGGAGAGGCAACGCAGTCGAGCATGTTCATGCAGATTGCCCCGTCGAAGGTGCCGGCGCCAAAAGGCAGAATCGCCACATCGGCACACCAGAAGCTCACCTGCTCCAATGGATAGTCAGGAACTTCATAGCTATGGCTATCAAAAACCAACCCCACACGCCGCGACTGGTAGCTGACTTGCCGGCTCCTTCTGATTTTTTGGGCAATACGCAGCATGGAGAAATTCAGGTCGAGGCCAACCACAAGATCCTTTGTGGCTTTGGCTAACTCGAAGCACCCTCTCCCGACAGAACAGCCAACATCGACCCAAACCCCAGTTGCGGGAGCAGAAAGAAGCCCACTGGCTGCTTCAAACAGTGAGAGGTAGCTCGGGCTCGTTTCCGACCAATGCGAATGGGCATAAATCGCATTGTTGCCGCGATCCCGGTCGAGAGCGGAGGAGTGCCCTGATAGATCTCCGAGCATCGAAAGCGTAAAATCACTCAAATCTTCTCGCTTGAGCAAGCCCAGGATTTGCTGATTCAACCAGGAGGATGCGTCGGCAAGAACTATCGGGATTCCGTCAATGATCGGATGCTCTCTCTGGCAAAGCCTGTTGCTGCAAATCAGAGAACCTTCAATGATCTCGCCGTCTTCGACAACCGCTACTTGCCCAAGAACGAGAAAACTCTCGACACCACGGCTCAGCCGGCAGAGAGGGCAAACAGGGCGAAGGCGCTCCAGATGGTGTTGGTACAAGGCTGCTTATCCACCAATGATCACATTCGGTGAACAGGGAGGAATGATCTTACCAGTGGGGCAAGGAATCGGCCCGACACAAGTGGCAAAGCTAACCAGATCACCTAGCCGTGCAGCCATCTTACCCCCGGTAAACACCGTTGCTGACCCCATTGCAATGATGCCTGGCCCGCCTGGCATACAGCTTGGCATCGTGCAGGGCTTGGTCTGGCTGGTCACAACTGCAGCAGGAAGATTATTGATGAAAACCGTCGGCACGGTCATGAGCACAATCGGGTGCGGAATCGGCGGATGCGGCATCGGCGTTGGTGTAGGGCCGGGAGGATGAATCGGAGCATGGCAATGCGGAAAGTCATGTAGCGTATTGTCTGTTAAGCGTGCGGCGGGAGGCATACTAGTTCAGGTAGATCTTCTCGCCTTGAACAATGACATCCCCATTGGCATTGACGCGGACGTCAGCCTGGCCGCTCAACTGCATTGTGGAATCAGAATGAAGATCAACACTTTCGGTTGCCCGTACTTCGAAATTCTTGCATTCAACGTTCACAGATTCGGTAGCTTTCAGCGAAATCCGGATACTTTCCATTTGCAAAACCGGGCCATCAGGAGTTAGCTTGACTCGAAGTTCCAGCTGACCTTCAGCCCCGTGAATCTCCACAAGATCGTGATCTTCGGCGGGGGTTACCGTAAGGGTTTTGGCATTCTGCAGGTCGAGAGTATGTGCTGACATAACGAGCGAATCCTCCTTCGCCGAAGGTTATCACGTTTTACAACGCAAGCCCCCTGAGCGGCAACTGCCTTCCCCAATAATGAATGCAGGAAGACTGGTCTGGCAACTCCAAAGCAAACATGAATTCTTCAAAATGAACCCTGCCGGCCACCTGCTGCCACGCAAGTGATTGTTGCAGGAGATCTAGACCGGCCTCGCCTTGCAATGCTCCAGCAAATGCCTCGCTGTCTTTCAGTCGCGGCCAGAAGTTGTTCTCCAGGTGACACGCGACCAGAGGAATCGTCGCTATATCGCGAGGGCCGCAGCCGACCAGAGAATGAGTGCATCGAAATGCCTGTAAGATCGCCGCGTGGCTTTCAGCGTCCCTCAAGCAGCCATGGATTGCGATTGCGCGATAAGGGGCAAGCAGGGTCGAAAGCAGGAGCGAGTTCCAGCTGGCTTCAATCTGAAAGTTTAGATTACGGTCTTCAGCAACGGCTTCACGGCCAATTGCTGTTGTTGCAGATTGGATAGCTCGCCTGGTTTGCCCGGCGTGCCGTGCAAGAACCGGATCCGCCCATACGGCTTGACGATCGAGATAGACGTCCGCAATGCAAGGACTCTCAAGCACTTCGAGTGGCGCAGCAGGACGCCGAACCTCGCCCCCTCCCCTAAGCCGGGAAGCCCAGCGGGACTGTGCAACTTCGAAATCGGCAAGAAGGTGAGGATAACTGGGCGCCTCGTCAAACCACAGGCCCTCAAGCCATTCGTGTGGAGTATTCGAAATCCAGGGCAGACGCAACCGGTAGCGAGGCTGCTCGATCCATGTCTGAATGCAGAATGCAGGATCGTGAGAACGCAAAAACCGGAAGGCCGTAAGAGCCGCATTCCAGTTCAATTCCTGTTCCTGAGAGCTCGTGTGAAATCGAAGCAGACTCTGAAAGAGCCGGTCAATCGAAGTGCCAATTTCGCAGGATTCGACACGCAGCGAAGCTGCTGCTTGCTGCCCCTTGAGAATAGCGGCATACATTGCAGCGTGATCGTTGCCCTCGCAGGCGTGAACGTATTCCAGACGAGCAGCTGCAGCAAGCCAGGGGTCATCGTAGCTTTCGGCGATCCGGACGAGGTTGGAGGCCCGGTCGAGAGAGCCCGCTCTTGTCAATTCCAGCAGGTCGCCGCTCGACTCGAGGTACTCCTCAACAGTATTGGCCTCACCGGCGAGGGAGATCTCATGATCCAGGGCTAGAAGTTGATGGCGGTTCCATTCCGGCTGCGCAAGGCAAGATTCTCGAAGACGAAAGATGTAGTGATTGTCTTCGAGGACCACGCCGATAGCCTAGCTTGTCGGGAAATCGCGAGGGATGAGTTCTGCTGCTTTGAGCTCAGCCCAGACGGGCGCCGGCACTTCGGCTTCGCGCACCAGTCGCATGGTCTCAACCAGCCGGCTTGGGGTCATCGTCGAGGTAACGATCTGTGTCATCGTTTTGGGGAAGTGAACTACCAAAAGACCGGCCACAGCGGCGGCCAGATGCAGCAAAGGCGTTGAGCCGCAGATCTTGTAGTAACGCGACATGAGCGCCCGTTCTTCAGCGTTCGCCACCTCGTAGTTGTAGAGGAAGGGCGGCGCAGTGAGAGGGTCTTCGGTGAGCGTGAAGGCCTGCCCGTAATTGATCCCCATGAGCGTAACTTCAAAGGGCTGCGTGTTGCTGGCATCGATGATCTTCATAAGTTGCCCTAGGATCGATGGGCAGAAGGTGAGCCCCGCGTAATCGAGTGAGCCTGGCTCGTTGGCAAGGAAGCGATGAACGAATTCCGGGTCTTTGATGCCAAGGCCAATGCGCTCAACGAAACCCGCAGCCTTGGCGGCCTTGAGATAAGCTACTGCCGGGCTCACGTCGGTCTCCCAGTTCAGCCCCACCTGCTTTTCCATGTCAGGCGAATCGTGCAGGGCAACACCATAAAGCTTGTCGCCACCATACTCGATGCGCTCGCGGCAGATCTGCTGTTCGACACCCTTGGCGGAGCAATCCCACTTATCGGTCAAGCCGTGATAGCGGCGCGGGATCCCCTGCAGCAGGGCTTCCGGCTGGTGCTCAACGGCCGTATCCATCGTGAGGCCGAGATATCGAAGGCATTTGGTTTGGAAGCGGATCTCGTTAGGGTCGATCTTGAGGGCTTCGAGAGCCTGACCGAGTTGGAGGGTGGCACGGTAGAGAACGGCTGAGTCGAAGGTACGGATGCCGGATTCCCAGGCGATCTTCACGAGCGGGATCACGTGCTTCTCAACATCAACCAGACCACCTCCGGGCGCAGGCCCAAAACCAAAGCGGTGGCAACCAAAAGCAAACTTGTCGGCGGAGATTTCTCTTTTTTGCGGCATGAATCAGTAAGGATATCAATCAGACTTCGTCGAGAGGTTGAGTGGCATCGCCGAATTGCTTCAGGCGTACATCCATCTTGTCCATCAGAGAGAGATATAGGCGGCACATCTGACGATCGGGCTTTTCGCGATAGTCCAGGACACGGCCACCGCGAATCCGGCCACCACCGCCGCCGAGTACGATCACAGGCAACTGCCTGGCCTCGTGATTGCCGGTGAGCATGCTCGAACAATAGAGCAGCATCGTATTGTCAAGAAGCGTCCGTGGGCCTTCCTGAATCGAATCGAGCTTCTTTGCAAGATAGGCGAGTTGCTCCAGGAAGAACTGATTCACTTTGAGCCAGTCTGCTGTATCAGAGTGCGAGAGCAGGTGGTGGATCATGTAATCGACACCCAGATTAGGGAAGCGCAGTGAGCTGTGATCGTTGTTGAGCTTCAGCGTTGAGATGCGGGTTGTATCGGTTTGGAAACCCAGCACCACAATGTCCGACATGAGGCGCATGTGCTCGGCAATGTCTTGCGGGATGCCGTCCGCAGGACGTGCCATGTTTGGCTTGTCAAGCGTCGGCCTCCAGCCTTGCAGTTGCCCGCGCTTACCTGCATTGGCAATGCGCTGCTCAACGTCACGAACCGAATCGAGGTATTCATCAAGCTTGCGCTGATCCCCTGTGCTTATGTCGCGGCGCAGGCGACCGGCGTCGGTGAGCACAGCATCGAGAA
This sequence comes from Acidobacteriota bacterium, assembly GCA_026394095.1. Taxonomy (GTDB): domain Bacteria; phylum Acidobacteriota; class Terriglobia; order Bryobacterales; family Bryobacteraceae; genus Bryobacter. The sequence continues at coordinate 9,431 of JAPKYY010000801.1, forward strand.
CGCTTTGATCGGCCTTGCTGGCTTCGTCCTTGAAGAGCCGGTCGAAGGCGAGTGCGGGGTACAGCTCCAGCGGAGTTGGCGTTGTGGGCGAGCTCCAGGAGATGTGGGAGCTATAGAGCATCGAGTAATTCTTGTGTACCGATGGATTCGATTTCTCGCAGCCCAGAACCAGGCTGGGTACTTTGGTAGAGGCTCCGTAGCGTTGAGCCAACAACTGATCGATGCTGGTACCGGACCGGATCTCCCCACCTGATGCAAGCGGGGCTCCCGATAGAAGGTTGCCAGTCTGCGAGCTGTGGATATTGCCCTTGAGCGCTTCAGCGTTAAAGAGCCCGCGCACAAAGAGCATCTTCTCTTCAAGACCCTTGAGCGGCGCAAGCACCTGGCCCAACTCCATCCGCTTGCCTTCGCCCTTGGCCCACCACTCTTTACTGTGGAAGCCATTGCCAGAGAACAGGACGCCAAACCTTACCGGGGCCTTCTCGCTCTCCGAGGCCCGCATCGATTCCAGCCACGGCAAGGCCATCGACACACCGAGGCCGCGCAGCATACGACGTCTCGAAAATGGATGCTTGATCATGTTGTTTATTCCTCTGGCGCAGCGTCGCGCCCACGAATCTCTCTAAACTGACGGCTCTTCACAATCATCTCAACTACCGAAGCAACCGGGTAGTCTCCAGCAAGGGTGTCGAGCAGGGGTTCATCAGATAGTTGAACTGCACGCCCCAGCGCAAAGCCCAGCAGCTTACGGCTGAACTGCCGAGCAAAGGCATTGCGACCTTTGGTTAGGAGGTACTGACGCAGCCCCTCAAGCCCTTCAATTTCAGTGCCATCCATCACCCTGCTCTTCGTGTGGATCGCGCGGCCACCCAGGTCCTTATCGCGACGCCGGCCAATGGCATCGAAGGCTTCAAGGGCATAGCCGTAAGGATCGATGCGCTTGTGACAAGTGGAACACCGTGCATCGGATGTATGCTTCTCGGTCAGCTCGCGCATCGTAAGAACCAGGTTGGCCTCGTCCTCGGGTAACTGCGGAACATCCTTCGGGGGCCGGGGAAGCTTGTCGCCCAGCAGGACTTCAGCTACCCAGTTGCCGCGCAGAATCGGGCTGGTGCGTGAGGCGCCAGATTGCTTGGCCAGTGTGGTGGACAAGCCGAGCACCCCGCCACGGGAGCGCGCCTTCATACCGTCCACTCTGCGCCACTCTGGCCCTTGCACTGTTTCGATGCCGTAGTGCTTTGCCAGTGTCTCATTCAGGAAGGTATGGTCTGCATCGAGCAGGCTCAAAACAGTACGGTTGGACCTGAAGAAGTCCGTGAAGAATTGGATTGATTCCTCGTACATGTCGCCCCGCAAGGCCTTGAAGCTGGGGAAGTGACGCTCGCTCTTTTCATCGAGGGTATCGAAGTCCCGAATATGGAGCCAGGAGGCGCCGAACTCAGTGGCCATGCGGCGCACGCGAGGGTCCTTCAACATGCGGCGGGCTTGAGCCGCCAGACCTTCAGCTGTTCGCAGCTTGCCGGCGGCTGCAGCAGCACGGAGTTCTGCATCGGGTTGTGAAGACCAAAGGAAGTAACTGAGACGGCTGGCCAGTTCCCAATCGGTGACCGGTGCTGGCAGCTTCGCCGGAGCAGCCTTCTCGGTTCGATAGAGGTAGGCAGGAGAAACGAGCACTCTGGCCAGAACGAGTCGCAGGGCTTCCTCGTGGGGCAGGTCCTGCTGACGCAGGCGGGCATACAGAGACCGCAGATCGTCCTTTTCAGCCCCGGTAATCGGACGGCGATAGGCGCGATTGGCGAAGTCCACAACCGCATCGAGATGCCTGGGTTCAGCGGCAACCAGTTCAGCCCGGAAGGCAGCGGCACGATCGTTGATTGGCTTGCGAAGGGGTTCGAACTTGGACGGATCTGCGTCCTGCGTCGCGTACTGCCATAGCTGCTCGAAGACATCCACCTGCATCAATGGCGCTCGGCTTACGAAGTAGAGCTCTTCCCAGAGGCGGTTGAGTTTTGCCTTCTCGGTATCACTGAGTAGCAGGCGGGCCAGATGTTCATCTTCACGGTGGTAGAGCGTCAGGGTTACCACTTCATCTACCGGAACGATCTTGCTGTAGCAAAGAGAAGCTGGGAAGATCTGGCGGAATTCATCGAAGGCGTTCTCGACGCGCCGGCGCGCTGCGCTGCCGTCGTTTACGACAACCGGCATTGCATAGGCGACCTTCTGGTTGTTCGAAGTCCAGGTGCCATCGGCAGTGCGCACCGAAGTGCCACTCGGCCTC
>JAPKYY010000018.1 GCA_026394095.1 Acidobacteriota bacterium
TCCACATCTCCAGCCACAATCATCGTCGTATTCTCAGGCCGGTAATAACGCCGGTGAAACTGCCGCGAAAACTCATACAACTCCGGCATCACCTCGATATCCCGCAAGAAACCCATCGTCGTGTGCTGATAGGGATGCCGCTCAAACGAAGCCTCCCGTAACTTCTCGTGCAACAAATGAAACGGCTCCGCGCTGTCCTTGTTGTACTCCGCCAGCACCGCCCGCGCCTCGGTACGGAAGGCCTCTTCTCCGTACTCAAGATTGGCAAAGCGGTCAGCCTCCATCTCCAGAATCTGCGGTAGATCCTCACGAGTAAACGTCGTGTGATAAACCGTCAGATCGTCATCGGTATAAGCATTCTGAGCCGCCCCAGCCTGCTTCAAAACAGACTCATACCGCTCCGGCGGATACGCAGCCGTCCCCCGAAACATCATGTGTTCGAACAGATGCGCAAACCCGCTCTTGCCCGCCTCAGTCTCATTGCGAGACCCCACATGCACCACGATGTAAAGCGACACAATATGCGGAAACCCGGTCGGCACCGTAATCAGCCTCAACCCGTTCGGGTAATCGTGCTGATCATAGTCAAAAGGAAAAATCTTGGTCATGCGCTCCTTGATTTGTTACTGTTTTTAGAGTCTCACTCTTTGACATTCATGAGCGTACTCGTCAGACTCGGCCGCAAAAAAGCCATCCTCTGCTCAGGCAAGTGGAGTTGCGCCGACCCTCGTCTCGAAGAGCAACTGCAAGCCTCGCTCGAAATCTGGGTGCAAAAAACCGGCGGCCCTCCAATAGGCAACCCGGATCCCGACAAATACGCAGCCGAAGCGACACGCCTCGAAATGGATTTCGAAATTGTCATCAGCAACCGCCCCAAGCACCGTAGCGCAAACAACGCCTACCTTGCCAAACGCCAAATCCGGCTCCCCTTCTACTAAGATGCCCGCCGTCCTTCTGGCCGGCCCACCCGGCTCAGGCAAGTCCACTCTCGCCCAGGCCCTCGCCACTCACTTCAGCGGCCACGTCCTCAACAAAGACACTATCCGCGAAGCCATCTTCGGCCCCACTCAAGTCGCCTACACCGTAGAACAGGACGACCTCGTCCACGACTTCATGATCTCTGCCGCCCAAAGCCTCTGGCAATCGAACCCGAATCTCTGGATCTTCTTCGACGGTCGCGCTTACTCGAGGGCCTACCAACGCAACCGCGTCCCCGCACACCACACCATCCTATGCAGCGCCAGCGACGAAACCATCCGTCGCCGCCTCCTCCAACCTCACACCGCCAGAAACCGCACCTGGGCCCTCTACCAAAAGATCCGCGACAACTTCGAACCCATAACCGAGCCCCACCTCACCATCAACACCGACTCACCACTCAGCCAATATCTGCCACAGGCAATTACTTACTTAACAGCGGCTGCAGATACTTGAACACATTATTGGCCACCGCCGCCGCACCCTTCGCTGTCGGATGAATTCCATCCGGCTGCATCATCCCGGGTTGGTCGTAAACACCCTCCAGAACAAAGGGCATAAATGGATACTTGCTGTTCACCGCAAGACCCTTGTACATGCCCTCGAAGTCCCGAATGTATTCAGGCCCGTAATTCCGCGGCAGCGTAATCCCCAACACCAGAATCTTGCTCCCCTTAGCCTCAAGACGCCGTGAAATCTGCATCAGATTATCCCGGCTCTTGCTCAACACGATGCCTCGCAACCCGTCATTGCCGCCTAATTCCAGCAGCGTAACCTTCGGCTCCAGCTTCAGCGCATCATTCAACCGGTCGATGCCCCCGGAAGTCGTATCCCCGCTGATCCCGGCATTCACTACCTGATACTTGTAGCCCTTCTCATCCAGAATCTTCTGCAGCACATCCGGATATGTCTGCCCGGCATCAATCCCAAAACCCGCCGTAATGCTATCCCCAAAACAAAGCACCACCGGCCGCGTATCCTTGGGCGGCGCAGCCACCGTCGGCTTCGGTATATCCATCTTCGCTTCCGGCTCAGCACTTTTCTGAGCACAACCGCCTAACGCGAGCATCATCAATAAAGCTGTCGAGAAGAAAGAAAACAGTCTCACGACTGTCAGAATAAGTAATACCACCACCCAATGTCGAATCCAATTGCAGTCGAAGTCGATCAAGTAACCCGCGAAATTGATTCCGGAACCCATCTCGTGAAGATTCTAAAGGGGATCTCCTTCCAGATCCCCCACGGCGAATTCGTCGCCATCATGGGCGCCTCCGGCAGCGGTAAAAGCACCCTCCTCGGCCTCCTCGCTGGCCTCGACTCCCCAACCACCGGCCACATCTTCCTCGACGGCACCGACATTACCAACCTCAAAGAAGACGATATGGCCCGCGTCCGCGGCTCTAAAATCGGCTTCGTCTTCCAGAGCTACCAGCTCATCCCTACCCTCACCGCCGAAGAAAACGTCCTCCTCCCACACGAACTCTCCGGCAAATCCGGCGACGGCAGCCCCCGCGCCAAACAACTCCTCGCTCAGGTCGGCCTCCTCGACCGCGCCTCCCACTACCCCGTCCAGCTCTCCGGCGGCGAACAACAACGCGTTGCCCTGGCGCGCGCCTTTATGACTCAGCCCCCCATCCTCCTCGCCGACGAACCCACCGGCAACCTCGACACCGCCAACGGCCGCATCGTTCTCGACCTCCTCATCAAGCTCAACCGCGAAGAAAAAACTACCCTCGTCATGGTCACCCACGACAAAGAACTCGCCACCTACGCCGACCGCGTCATCACCCTCCGCGACGGCCTCCTCGTCTCAGACGAACGGAAGGCGGCATGACGCAAACCTTCACCCTAGGTGCCGCTCGCAAGATCGCCTGGCGCGAAGCCCGCGCCTCCAGCTTCAAATTCCTCTTCGTAATCCTCGCTGTAGCCGTTGGTGTTGGCGCGCTCACCGGCGTCAGAGGCTTTTCGACATCCTTCCGTCGCATGCTCAATTCCGAAGCACGCACCCTCATGGCCGGTGACGTCTCAGCCCGCGTCTTCATCCAGCCCGACGCCAAACAACAGCAAGTCCTCGATAGCTTCACCACCAAAGGCTCACGTCTCACCCAGATCACCGAGACAGTAACGATGGCCGCCAAGCCCGGCAACCCCATCCCAGTCCTCGTATCACTCAAAGCCGTCGACCCCGCCCAATACCCCTTCTACGGCGAAGTCATCTTCAACCCCAAACAGAGCATCAGCACCGCACTCTGTGACAACTGCGTAGTCGCTGCGCAAGAGCTCCTCCTCCGCCTCGGCCTCGAAGTCGGCGGCACCATGAGACTCGGCGGCAAAGACTTCCGCGTTTCAGCCATTGTCGAAAAAGAACCAGACCGCATGACCGGCAGCCTCAACGTCGGCCCTCGCATGATGATGTCCCGCAAAGCCCTGGCCACCACAGAACTCCTCACCGAAGGCAGCCGCGCGGCCCAGCGCTTCCTGGTCAAACTCCCCCCCATCGGAGCCGACGTAACAGCCACCCGTGACCTCCTCAAAAAGACCTTTCCCGACGCCCTCGTCACCGACTATCGCGAAACCCACCCCCTCATCACCAGAGGCCTCAACACGGCCACCAGCTTCTTAAGTCTGGTCAGCCTTGTCGCCCTCATCATCGGCTCACTCGGTGTCGCGATGGCCATGAACTCTCACCTCCAGCAGAAGCTCGACAACATCGCCGTCATGAAATGTTTGGGAGCCCGCTCTGGCCAGATCATCAGCATCTACCTGATGCAAACCCTGGCTCTCGGCGCGATCGGCGGCGTCTTCGGCATCGGCTTTGGCGTCGCCGTCCAGCTCGCCTTCCCCACCCTGATCGAGCGTTACTTCCAGATGCGTCCAGACTTCTACTTCGATTGGGCCTCGGTCGCACAAGGCTTCTTCGCCGGCCTCTTGAGCACGCTCCTCTTCACGCTCCCCCCGCTGCTCAGCATCCGCGAAATCAAGCCCAACACGATCTTCCGCCGCGACATGGCCGCCACCAAAGGCACCTGGCGCCAGCGCCTCGCCCAATCCCGCACAGCCATCCTCTGCGGCGCGCTAATCCTCGTCGGCTTGGGTCTATTGGCCGGCTGGCTCGCAGGCTCGAAGCTCGACGAAGCCATCCGCCTCGGCTCCTGGTTCGCCGGAGGCCTCGCCGTAAGCTTGGCCATCCTCGGCGGCTTCGCCTGGCTCCTCCTCAAGGGCTTGAAGCGCCTCTCCCCGCTAACAAAGGGGAGCCTCCGCCACGGCCTCGCCAACCTCTACCGTCCCGGCAACCAGGCCGAAGCAGTCCTGGTCGCCATCGGCATCGGCGTTATGTTCACGCTAACGATCTATCTGGTCCAACACTCGATCCTCACCGAGATCGCCGAAAGCGCCCCACCCGGAATGCCCAACGTCTTCATGATCGACATCACCGAGCCCATGAAAGACGGCGTCACCAAGCTGGTCAACGAGCAACCCGGCGTCGAGAAAGTCGTCGAACTCGTCCCCAGCGTCGCAGCCAGACTAACCCACGTCCAGGGAGTAGAAGTCTCCAAGATGGAGCTCAAAGGCTTCGCCCGCCGCTTCCTCCAAACCCGCTCCATCACCTGGAATCAGAACCAGCCCAAGGGCACCAAACTCCTCCAGGGCAAATGGTTCACCACAGGCGAAACCGGCAAAGTAGCAGTAACGCAGGACACCGCCGAAGCCCTGAAACTCAAACCCGGAATGGTCCTCGACTGGGCCGCCGCCGGCCGCACCTTCCGCACCGAAGTCGCAACGATATTCCGGCAGGAAAGCGTAAGAGCCGGAGCAACGCAGGAATTTATCCTCGATCCTGAAACCCTCAAAGGCCTCCCCGTAATCTACTTCGCAGGGGCAAGGGTCAAGACGGACAAAGTAGCAAAAGTCCAGGCCGCCATCTACGGCAAGTACCCCACCATCAGCATCATCAACATAGCGGACGTTCTCGACATCATCCAGGAAGTAGTAGATCAGATAGCCGTAGTAATCCGCTTCATCTCCGGCTTCGCAATCCTCGGCGGGGTCATCATTCTGGCAGCCAGCGTAGCCGGCACAAGATTCCGCCGCATTCGCGAAGTAGTAATCCTGAAAACCTTCGGAGGAACCCGCAACAAGATCGCCACGATTTTCAGCGTAGAATTCCTCCTGCTGGGCCTCTGCGCCGGAACATTAGGAAGCGCGTTAGCAACAGGCTTCACCGGTATCCTGCTCAAGCGCTTCTTCACCGAAGCCGAATTCAAACTGGAGTACACCGCGCTAGCGATAGCAATCCTGTTCTACGCCCTAATAGCCAACGACGCCTTCTGGGCCGCCAGCGCCCGCATCCTCAATCAGAAACCGCTAGCTATCCTTAGGGAAGATTAGCGGCCCAACCTCACATCCATATCCGCCAGCACATAAGCAAACACCGCCAGCTGCGCAACATTCTTCTTAAACTCCACCGGGTCGATCTTGTCCAAAGTATCGGCCGCAGTATGATGCCACTCCATATACCGCTTCCCAACAGTCCTAACCCCGCTACCAATCACACCCTCCCGCATGATCGGCCCAATATCGGTCCCGCCACCACCCGGCGTCACAAGCCCCGCCCCAATCGGCTGCAACAACTTCCCGATCTCGCGCATCTGCTCCAGCGCCTTCTCTCCACCACCAGTAATCCCTAACCCCACCGGCCGCTCAGCCCCTCCATCCATCTCAATCGCGATCACGTGATTCTTCAGTTGATCCTTAAACTGATCCCGGTAAGCCATCCCTCCCCGCGTCCCATTCTCCTCATTCGCCCAAAACACAACCCGAATCGTACGTTTTGGCCTCAGCCCCAACTGCTTCAGCAAAATCAGCGCCTGCAGCGGACCAATACACCCACTGGCATCATCATGAGCCCCCTGCCCCACATCCCAGCTATCCAGATGCCCGCTAATCACCACCACCTCATCCGGCTTCTCACTCCCACGCAACTCCCCAATCACATTCGCCCCATCGGAATCCGGCAAAATCTTCGCCTCGCTCGAATAATGCACAACCACCCGCTCCCCACTAACCACCAAACGCTCCAACGTCCCGAGGCTCTCTTCCGACAAAGCCGCCGCAGGAATCAACGGCACCCCCTCCTCAAAAGCCGTAACCCCCGTATGCGCCGAGTTCGCCGCCGGAATCCCGGCACTCCGAATCAACACCGCCGCCGCACCCAATTTAGAAGCCCGCGAAGGCCCACTCCGCCGGAAAGCCCCCGTCACCCCGTAGCTCACCCAGGGCGGATGAAACAACACAATCTTCCCCGCCACCCCAGCCCGCCCCAACTTCTCCAGCTCTTCAAAACTACGAACCCCCACCACCTCCGCCGTAACATCACCTCCACCGGTCATCCCAAGCCCCAGCATCGTCAGCGGCAACCGCACGGGCGAGACAATTTCTGCCATCTCCTTCCCGCGAACCCAGTGCGGAATCTTCACCTTCGGTGTCGACACATTCTCAAGGCCACCCTCAATCATCTGCGCCGCGCTCCAAGCCACCGCCCGCGTAAAAGCCTCACTCCCGCTCAAACGGTGCCCAATCCGGTCGCAAAGATAGGCAAGCCGCTTCATCCCCTCTTCATCCTTTATCGCCGCCGCGATAATCTTCCGCGAGCGCTCGCGATACTGCTCTTCAACCGTCTGTCCAAAACCAACAGACATCAATAGGAGAAATAAACCAAAGGTACGCATGGGAGAATCTGTATAGCTTAGCCTATGTCAGACGCAATCCTTTTTGTCAGCTTCGGTGGCCCCAACGAGCCCGCCGACGTAATGCCTTTTCTTGAAAACGTAACCCGCGGCCGCGGCATCCCGCGCGAGCGTCTCGAAGTCGTAGCCGAGCATTACCACCACTTCGGCGGCAAGAGCCCGATCAACGAGCAGAACCTCGCCATGATCGACGCCCTCACCAAACTCCTCGCCCAGCAAGGCCCCGATCTCCCCGTCTACTTCGGCAATCGCAACTGGCACCCCTTCCTCAACGACACCTTCACGCAGATGAAGGCCGACGGCGTCACCCGCGTCTTCGCCTTCGTCACCTCAGCCTTCAGTTGTTATTCCGGCTGCCGTCAGTACCGTGAAAACCTCTACGCCGCCCAGGCCGCCACCGGCACCGAATCGATGGAGATCCACAAGCTGCGCGTCTATTTCAACCACCCCGGCTTCATCGATCCGCT
>JAPKYY010000232.1 GCA_026394095.1 Acidobacteriota bacterium
TCGCCTTCTGCGATGTCGCGTTCAACTAGATGCTGATAGCACTGCACCATATTTTTTGCGAAGTTTTGCGCGCCATAGCCGTTGACCTTGATGTTGGCGATTTCGATTTCATCGAAGATGTCACGAGTTTCTTTGGGGCTAAGGGTGGAGTGGTTGAGAAAGTCGACGAAGTCGTCCCAGGCCTGTTCGAAGTAGATGTTGTTTTCCCAAAGCGTATCGTCGGCATCGATGATCAGGGCTTGCGGGTCGTCACGTCGCATCAGGCTTCGGCCACCTCTGGGGCGTGCTTGGCGTGTCCGTTCAGGGGTGCTACACGACGCACGTGGCGGGTGAGTTTTTCACGCTCCAGATAGCTGGGCAGAAAACTGGAGAGAGCATCCATACGATCTTTTTCACTTCGCATCGATAGAAGCTGCTGGCGGAATTCTACGTCCGGGACGGCCTGGCCTATCACGAAGCTTAGATCCGAGCGGTTGTCTGAAGGCATGGCTTCGACCATGCCGCCGTGCTCCATCATCATGAGTTTGACCCAGGCGCTAAGGACGCGTTGCTTGACGCTATCGCTAGCTTCGGTGCCGTCTTCGTCGGCAAGCATGGCAACCGAGGCGCGCAGGTAATTGCGTTCTTCGTCGAGGAGAATGATTTCAAAGCGGCGGCGGCCCCGGGCGAGAATGTCCATGCGTCCATCGGGATACTTCTTGAGGACCTTTTCGATAACAGCAGTGCAGCCGATACTGGCCATGCCTTTTTCGCTGGCCAGCACTACGCCGAATTCGGATTCCTCGCGGAGCACGTCCTCGATCATCTCTTTGTAACGATCTTCAAAAATGTGGAGCGGTAGCTCGGCTTCGGGGAATAAGACCACCCCCAGCGGGAAGAGGGGCAGAGTGTCTTGCTGCATAAGTACTATTATTGACTCTTGTGCGTATCGATGGCTCTAAAACACTTTTGACAGGCGCGTCTACTGGCATCGGGGCGAGTCTTGCCAGGCTGATGCATGCTCGTGGAGCGAAGCTGGTGTTGGTTTCGCGCAAGACGCATACCTATGAATTGCCGGGGGTGCACTGGATCTCAGCCGACCTGACCGACCCGCAGCAGCGGGCGAGTGCATTTGCTGAGGCAGTGCAGGTCCTGGGCGGTATCGACATTCTGGTGAACAATGCCGGGGTAGGGGCTTATACGCCCACGGCTCAAATCGACGATGCCACCTGGGATCACCTTTACGAGTTGAATCTGAATGCGCCGATCCACCTGTCGAGGCTGGCCCTGCCTGCGATGCTTGCGCAGCGGCGCGGGTTGATTGTAAATATTTGCTCGATCGCATCACTTGTTCCGCTACCCTGGTTTACTCTTTACTCAACAACGAAGGCGGCTCTGCTTAGCTTTACGCATGGCTTGAGGATGGAGTTAGACCAGACTGGAGTTACGACAACGGCCGTCTGCCCCGGCTATGTAAAGACTCCTTTCCAGGCGAATGTAATTACTGGAAAGCCGCCGCTGCTGCTGCAAAAGACGAAACGATTTGCCATTACGCCGGAGGATTGTGCAGTCGATATCGCCAATGGAATCGAGTCAGACAAGCGGACTGTGGTCTCTCCGGCCAGTGGGCATTTGTTAAATGCTCTATATTTCTTCTTCCCAAAGCTGATCGACTGGCAATTTGCTCGATACAATCGCAACTTGGAGAAAGCTGCGAATTGATTCTGAAGCTAAAGCGTTCCCCCGGCATTTATCTGGTCGGGTTCATGGGTTGCGGCAAGTCCACAGTTGGTCAGCTGCTGGCTGAAGAAGTGGGCTGGCGCTTTCTGGATCTGGATGAACGGATAGAGACGCAGCAGCAAACGACGATCGCCAATATCTTTGAGACTCAGGGTGAAGCAGCGTTTCGCAAGATCGAAGCAGATGCGCTGCAAGAGGTAATTCGCGAAACCTATCGCGGGCGGGCGACGATTGCCGCTCTGGGTGGCGGTGCCTTTGCCTGGCCCGGGAATCGGGAGCGGCTGGAAGATTCCGGGGTGACGATCTGGCTGGATGTTCCGTTTGAACGTATCGAGGCTCGGGTGGGCCGGGATGCGCATCGTCCGCTAGCTCGCGATCCTGAGAAGTTCAAGGCTTTGTTTGAAGAGCGCCGCCCGCTTTACGCCAAAGCCGATTGCACGATTTCATTTGATTCTGACAATGCCCAAGATGCCGTCCAAGCAATCCTCGCGCTCGGGCTCCTCGACTGAGGCCCGGCTGCGCAAACACGCTCTCGCGATCTTTCATGCAGCGCTGGCTGCAGCCGACCCCTATGAGGCAACGCTTGCACACCTGAAGCCTCTGCCGAAGACGGTCCGCAATCTGTATGTGGTTGGGGCAGGGAAGGCTGCGGCTGCGATGGCCCGGGCGGTGGAGAAGTTCTACGGCAAGAAGCTCAGGTCTGGCGTGATCGTCACAAAGTATGGGCACGCGCAGCCCTTGAAGAAGATTCGTTGTCTTGAGGCTGCGCATCCGGTTCCAGACCAGGCTGGCATTCATGCGGCGCAGGAGATTGCGCAGCTTTGTCAGAATGCAGCCAAGGATGATCTGGTGCTGTGTCTCATTTCAGGAGGGGCTTCGGCGCTCTTGCCGAGCCCGGCAGCCGGCATCACGCTTGAGGAGAAGCAGGCGACAACACAGTTGATGTTGGCCTGTGGTGCGACGATTCATGAGCTGAACTGCGTGCGGAAGCATTTGAGTGCGCTCAAGGGTGGGCAGCTGGCGCATCTGGTTTATCCTGCAAGGCTTGAAACGCTGATCCTGTCTGACGTGATTGGGGATCCGTTGGATGTGATCGGATCCGGGCCGACTGTGCCTGATACGAGTACCTTTGCCGATGCCTGGGAGATTCTTTACAAGTACCGGCTTACAGGTAAGATTCCGGGCAGCGTTCGCCATCATTTGGAGCAGGGTGTGAACTTCAGAATTCCCGAAACACCAAAGCCAGGTGACAAAGTCTTTGCCAACTTGCGGAATCAACTGGTTGGTTCGAACCGGCTGAGTCTGGTTGCGGCGCAGGCCAAGGCGAAAGAGTTGGGCTACAAGGCTCTGCTGCTGTCGACGTCGCTCGATGGGGAGGCCTCAGAGGCTGCCAAGACCTTTGCAGCGATCGCCCGTGAGGTTCGGGCTTCAGGCAATCCAGCGAAGGCACCTGTGGCGTTTCTGGCGGGCGGGGAGACGACTGTAGCGCTTTCGAATCACCATGGGCTCGGGGGCAGGAATCAGGAGATGGCGCTGGCGGCGGCGATCGGGATCGAAAAGCTCGATCGGGTTGTGTTTCTGGCAGCCGGCACGGATGGGACCGATGGGCCTACGGAGGCTGCCGGTGCCTTTGCGACGGGTTCGACGATGAGCCGCGCGGCGGAGATTGAGTTCGATGCGCATGAGTTTTTGGCCCGCAATGATTCGTATCATTTCTTCAAGCCGCTCGATGATTTGTTGATAACCGGGCCTACAGGCACCAATGTGATGGATCTTTACCTGATGCTGGTTGGGTAGCTTTGTGATAGATTGAAGGAAGCTGGGCGGGAGTAATTCAGTGGTAGAATGTCAGCTTCCCAAGCTGAACGTCGCCGGTTCGAACCCGGTCTCCCGCTCCATCTAATCTCTTTTCAATTGGCTAGGCGATTACGGCTTTGACCACTTCGCCATGCACGTCGGTGAGACGGAAGTCCCGGCCGGCATAGCGGTAAGTCAACTTCGTATGGTCGAATCCAAGCTGGTGCAGGATGGTTGCATGCAGGTCGTGTACGTGAACCTTGTTCTCCACCGCTTTGAATCCGAAATCGTCCGTTGCCCCATAAGCCAGACCGCCCTTGATGCCTCCGCCAGCCAGTAGCACGCTAAACGCCGGCGGGTTGTGATCACGGCCGCAGCCGAGTTTTTCAAGGCCTGAATTCTGGATCATCGGCGTACGTCCGAACTCTCCGGCAATCACAATAAGTGTCTCGTCAAAGAGCCCGCGCGCTTTAAGATCGTCAACCAGCGCTGCGATGGGCCCGTCGGCTTGGCGGGCGAGTTTGGCGTGAATGCGGATGTCGTCATGATGATCCCAGGGCTGGAAGTTGCCAAAGTAGATTTGCACCATGCGAACGCCACTCTCGACCAGACGCAGAGACATCAGGCAGCCTCGGCCGAAGTCGGAGATGTCGTAGCGAGCGCGAACCTTTTCTGATTCCTTGCGGATATCAAAGAGGTCGCCAGCTTCTGTCTGCAGGCGGAAGGCTGACTCCATCGATTGAACTGCGCCCTCGAGCTGCGGCTGGTCGCCGATGCGCTGGATGTAGTGCCGGTTCAACTTATCCAGAAGGCCAAGCTGCTGCTTCTGTTCTTCGACGCTCAACTGGGCATTGCGCAGGTGGTTGATGAGTTTCTCCGGCTCAATAGCTTCGTTGTGAATATGCACGCCCTGGTAGCTGGAGGGCATGTAGCCAGCGCTCCAGAGGGATGAGCCGAGGACAGGAAACCCCGGGCAGAGCACGATGAATCCGGGGAGATTTTTGTTGTCTGTGCCGAGACCATAGGTGACCCAGGAGCCCATGGACGGACGGCCCGGAAGCTGGTGTCCGCAGTTCATCAATTGCAGCGATGGCCCATGGTTGCCGTTGTCGGTATGCATCGACCGGATCACGCAAAAGTCATCGATTCGTTGCGCGATCTGCGGGAAGATCTCACTCACTTCAAGGCCTGATTGGCCGTAGCGCTTGAATTCCCAGGGGCTTCGCATCAGCGTCCCGCTGGCACGATCAGTACGGATCTTCGGCCCGGGCATCGGCTGGCCATCGTATTTGGCAAGTGCGGGCTTGTGGTCGAAGGTGTCTACCTGCGACATGCCTCCATTGAGAAACAAAAAAATGACGTGCTTGGCTTTGGGCGTGAAGTGCGGCTGCCGATTCGGATCAGCCTGAAGCATGCCTTGCAGGGCGCTAAGGCCGAAGCCCCCGCCGAGATTTTGAAGGAATTTGCGTCTTGGGGACATGTCAATTCACACTCGAGAATTCACTGGTGCCAAGCAGGGCCTGCAAGTATTTTGGCCATGCGTTGGGACCCGCGTTTGATAAATAGTCTATTCCCAATTTCATTTCGGATGCATCGGGTAGACGCGAAAAGAGCAGCTTGTAAGCTCGCCCTATACGGGCTGCGTCGTCTCCCTCAACTTCAGCTTTGAGCCGCTTGTCGAGGGCCTCGGCCTGTTTTGTGATGAAGGCGCTGTTCAACCAGTAGAGCCCCTGTAGCGGGCCGGCCGTGATTGCTCGCTCGTCGGTAGACCCGTTGGCATCCGGAAAATCGAACAAGGCCATCGCCGGATCAAGGCGCGTCCGGCTTACTGTGAGGTAGAGGGAACGGCGCTTGTTTTCGTCGGAGATGTTGCTGGACGCCCCTCCGACCCTGGTATCAAGTTGCCCACTCACACTCAGTACGGAATCGCGCAGAACCTCCATGTCGAGGCGGTGTTGCAGCGGGAAGTGGGCCAGAAGCCGGTTGTCCGGATCGGCATCGACATTGGCTGCGGTGGCGCGTGCGTAGGTGTCGCTGAGCAAAATTTCGCGATGGAGTTTCTTCAGGCTCCAGCCGCTGGCGATAAAGCGGGCAGCCAGTTCATCCAGTAACTCGGGGTGGCTCGGCCTCTCGCCCATGCGTCCGAAGTTGGATGCTGAGCGAACGATACCTTTGCCGAAGTGATACTGCCAGACGCGATTGACGATCACGCGCGCAGCCAAGGGGTGGTTGACGATAGCCTCGGCGAGTTGTGCGCGCCCGCTGCCTTCGAGAAAGAGCTTGGGTTCGTCCGGGCAGAGAGCTTCGAGAAAGCGTCGCGGGGCGATTTCACCAGGTGTCTTCGGGTCGCCACGCAGTGCAACGTTGATGTCAGCTGGCTTGTCGGCGTCTTTCACGGAATGTAGAAAGGGATACATGGGCGGTAGCTCCGCTTCGGCTGCTTTGATCTCGGCACGGAGCTTCTCTACGTAGGTTTTGGCAAAGCCGCCCAGGAAGCGATCGATCTGTTTGGCGTCGTAGAAGTACACGCCCCCAGGTGCCTTAAATCCGTCGGTGACATATGGCTTGTAGGCAAGCTCGCGCCACTGGTAGAACTTCAGAACGGGCAGTGAAACGATGTTAGTGTACTGGCGCGTATTCTCGTTCTTTTGGCCTTTGCGTCCACCGAATGCGACGTAGTTCTTGTCTTCAACTTCTTTGGCCTCATCCAGCAATTCGAGGACAAAGCTCTGATATTTTTCTGCCTCGGCTTTTACTTGCGCCTCTGACGGCTGCTTCTTAAGCAACTCGTACCAACCGTTCAAATAGGGGTGCTCTTTGCTCGCATCGGCAAGGTAAGTCTTCCAACGCTTGAAGGTTTCTTCGTCGAGCCCGTCTGCTTTGTCTTTCCAGACCGCCATTAGATATCTGGCTGTATCGCGCGCAAGCAGATCGGTGAGTTGTCTGGTTTGGTCGGCGAGGTAATCACTGAGGACTTCTTTGAGATCATCGACTTTCTTCTTGCCTGCCTTATAGCGCTCGACTTCGGCTTCTGCAACGAGTGCATATTGATTGGGCTGCGTGCTCTTGAAGACACCGAGCAGGGAGTAGTAGTCTTTGGTCGGGATCGGATCGTACTTGTGGTCGTGGCACTGTGCGCAGCCCACTGTGAGGCCTAGAAAGACCTTTGTTGTGACATCCAGCTGATCGTTTGCACCGGAGCCCAGTGCCTGAAATCCGAGGCCGGCCATGTGCTGCTTTGTCTCGGTGATTTGCGCTTTGGCGAAGACGTTGTAGGGGAGGTCCTGATTGAAAGATTCGATTACCCAATCACGGTAGCGCCAGGCGTTGGGCAACGGTGTGTCCGTGCTGGCTGCCAGTTC
>JAPKYY010000032.1 GCA_026394095.1 Acidobacteriota bacterium
ATCTTGTTGACGAAGCAGATGCGGGGCACCTTGTACTTGTCAGCCTGACGCCAAACGGTTTCGGTCTGGGGCTGCACACCGGCTACTGCGTCAAACACAGCAACGGCGCCATCGAGAACACGCAGCGAGCGTTCAACTTCAGCGGTGAAGTCGACGTGACCCGGGGTGTCGATGATGTTGATTTGAATGCCTTCCCAGGAACAGGTGGTAGCAGCGGAGGTAATGGTGATACCGCGCTCCTGCTCTTGCGCCATCCAGTCCATGGTGGCGGTGCCTTCGTGCACTTCACCGATCTTGTAGGAGCGGCCGGTGTAATAAAGGATGCGTTCCGTAGTCGTCGTTTTACCGGCATCAATGTGGGCCATGATGCCGATATTGCGCATTCTTTCTAGCGGTACGAGGCGAGGCATAAAATCTTTCTGTTTTCCTTGGAGTTAACTACCAGCGGTAATGAGCAAAAGCCTTATTGGCTTCGGCCATACGGTGGACGTCGTCTTTCTTCTTGATCGCGCCACCACGAAGGTTGGCTGCATCATTCAATTCATTGGCCAGCTTGTCGATCATGCCCTTTTCAGCGCGCGAGCGAGCGTTGGAGAGAATCCAGCGAATCGCAAGGCTGGTGCGGCGAGTTTGCGGCACCTCGATCGGTACCTGGTAATTGGCACCACCGACGCGGCGGGTCTTGACTTCGAGCAAGGGCCGGCAGTTTTCCACTGCCTTCTTGAATACCTTGAGCGCGTCATCCTGGGCGCGTTCGCCGAGGATCGTGAGGGACGAGTAGAAGATCCGCTGCGCGGTGTTCTTCTTGCCATCCCACATCATGCTGTTAATGAACTTTGTCGCGAGGGTCGAGTTGTAAATCGGATCGGCCCCTACTTCGCGTACTTCAGCTCTACGTCGTCTTGCCATAATGAATCCTCAATAGCCCCTTACGACTTTGGCCGCTTGGCCCCGTACTTGGAGCGGCTCTGCTTACGATTCTGCACGCCACCGGTATCGAGCGTGCCGCGAACGACGTGATAACGGACGCCTGGAAGGTCCTTTACACGGCCGCCACGGATGAGCACGATCGAGTGCTCCTGCAGGTTATGGCCTTCACCCGGGATATAGGTCGTAACTTCGATTCCGTTGGTTAAACGGACACGAGCGACCTTCCGGAGGGCCGAATTCGGCTTCTTCGGCGTTGTCGTGTAAACACGAGTACAGACGCCACGACGCTGCGGGCACGCCTGCAAGGCCGGGCTAGCCGTCTTGTAATTGATAGGCGTGCGGCCCTTGCGCACGAGTTGGTTGAACGTTGGCACGAAAAGTTACCCTCTCAACGTTTGAGCGCCCAAGCGCAAAAGCGCATGAACGCGACAAATAGTTAAACTTGAAAACTGATTAAACTTGGTACTACAAATGGGCGTATGCAAGTGCAAACTAACGACTTGCGGTTTGAAGGTTCTGGACTAGCCCTTGCCGGATTACGTCGCGCAGCCTTTCAGCCGGTACGTTCCAGTAGCGGGGCCGGCTTTCGGCCGGTCGCTCCATAAAGCTTCGTCCAAGGTGGATTCGGCAGGAGACGGGTAGCTCGAAAGCAGAAGCACTACTCGCCAAACTTAACTAGGATAACCGAATATTCTTGGAATTGTCAAACCCGGGACTGTGGAAAACTTTTTCCTCCCCCGTCACTACATGCTGAACCGCTGCAAAGAAAGGACTTAGCTTCATTTTTTAATTTGTTCTCGAATTTTCAGCCTCGCCGGCATTCATCGTTTGTTTGGCGAAAGACCCATTTTCAGTTTTTTCTGAGCCTCATCGCGCTTTAACTGCCAGGCCGAAGAACTTCTACTCCCGCCCACTGCATCACAAACAAGCTAAGAATATTGCCCTTAGCCTTTCTCATTTGGTATCCTTAGATCAATGCGCCCGTAGCTCAGCTGGATAGAGCGTCTGGCTACGAACCAGAAGGCCGGGTGTTCGAATCACTCCGGGCGCACCACTTCCTCTCCCTTCCCCTCTTCCAATCCCCACTTCAGCCGATACTGTTAAAGTAATTGTTTTGCCTCTAGGCTTTACTAGGCAATTCTCGATGAAGGTTCCCTTCGTTTTTAAACTCATCTGCGCCGCCGTAGCGCTATCCAATCTGCTTCAGGCCATCCCGCCTGAAGAACGCCTGTCCAACCTCTCCATCCGCCGTTGGGGCCCGGAAAGCGGCATCCCAGAAGAAACTTTTTCTGCCGTCCTCGCTCCGGGCGACGGCTATGTCTGGCTCTCGTCCAACCATGGCCTCGTCCGCTTTGACGGCCAGCGTGCCCAAAGCTTCCGCATCGGCGATTCCTTCCGGGCTAAGGGCACCGGCCCCTGCAGCATTAACACCCTGAGCACTTTGCTCCTGGGCTCAGACGGCTCCATATGGACTGGCGCCTCCAGCGGCTGTCTCTTCCGCATCTTCCCCGATCGCTTTGGTACCTTCGCCAATTTCCGCCTCGAAGGTATTACCTCACCCTTTCCCGATCGCGACAATGCCGGCATCATGGCACTCCGCAATCTGGCCAACAATCAGGGCATTGAAATCAACCGGCGCTCGGCGATTTCATCATTACCCGGCACCAGCCAGCCGAGCGAAACAACCACTATCTCGGCTCCATCCGGCCTCCAGATCCACTTCAGTGCCCGCGACAACACAGGCAGGCTCTGGGCCGTCATGAACGACAACAAGCTCTATCTCGCCACCAACAATTCCTGGGTCCCCCGTTTCGAAGTTCCGGCCTCCGTCCGAAGGCTCCTGGCCGATAACGAAGGCAATCTCTGGATCCCAACTGCCAAAGGCCTCTACCGCTGGCGCGAGGGCGAAACAAAACACTGGGGCAAATCCGAAGGTCTCCCAAAAGATGAGATCGTTGCCATCCACAAAGACAAGGCTGGGTGCGTCTGGATGGGTCTCGATCAATCCATTGCCCGGCTCTGCAACGGCATAATCGAATCAGTCTCCCTTGGTCAGGAGCAGGAAGAAATCCTCTCATCCATGGCCGAAGACCCTCAGGGCAACATCTGGCTTGGTGGCCGCTGGGGTAATCTCTACCGCCTCAGCCCCGGCATCTTTCGCATTTACACCCGTCGCGAGGGCCTCTCGGAGAGTCACCTTACCGGCGTCGCAATAGACCGGGAAGGAAGCGCCTGGGGAAGCCACCGAAATTTTGGCCTCGGCCGGATAACCGATGGCCGTGTCTCAAAGACATTCACCAACCCCGAGATCGCTGAAACTCAGGCCGTGATTGCCCACCCCACTTCGGGTATTCTCGCAGCCACCTCCGGCGGAATCTTCCACGCCACCTCAAACGGCATTCAGCCCATTCGCACTGATACTCCCCTCCAGTACCGTACCCTTCCCGCCCTCTTCTGGGAATCGCCTACCCAACTGCTCTACTCCACGATGGCCTCTAACTTTCGGCTCACTGTCCATCAGACAAATGGCCGCGAATCCTGGCGCGTTGAAGAACTCTCTGGTCCCGTCCGCATCCGCCAGATGGCGAAAGATTCTAGTGGCCAGATCTGGGCTCTTTCCCAATTCCGCGGGCTTCACAGGCTAGGCGGTAGCAGTTACCAACCCGCTCCCGACGCAAGCCCGCAACGCGCCCGCGCCTGGTATAGCCTCACAGCAGACGAGCAGGGCCTCCTGTGGATTGGCAGCACAGACGGCCTCGAAATCTACTCCACA
>JAPKYY010000496.1 GCA_026394095.1 Acidobacteriota bacterium
GGTATTTTGGGAGTGCAACGTTCGATCTTCTTGTTGAATTTCTGGATCAGTTTGACGCGTTCGTCAGAGACATCCAATATCGACAGGCAGCTCGAGCAAGTGGCACTGAGGCTGGTGCCCATGGCGCGGAGCTGGACGGTGCTGCCGCAGTTGGGGCATTCGAGAGCGCGAATTTTCGGTTGGGGACGTTGGGCTGCCATGGTTTACCAACCCTCGAATTGACGGAGGTTTTTTAGTTTCAGGTCGTCAAAGCTAACGCTTCGGCCTGAGAAGAGAAGTGCAGGTTCTTCGGTGAAATCGATTGTCAGGAATCGCGCGTCGGGGCTGCGGAGATCGACGAAGCGGCAAACGGTTTTGTCCCAGAATTGGAAGGGGAGGTCGCCTTCAACGGCACGGTAGTTTGCATTGGTGATGGTGGTTACGGTGTAGAAAACACCGCCCACATCGACCATTGTGCCGGGATTGAGCTGGATGCCGTTTAGAGTCTGTGGCCAGGGGATCAGCCTGGTGACTGTGTACTGGAGCTGGGCGTCAGACAGCCAGCCGGATTCGCCGTTGCTGTAGACGATATGCCATTCGTTCCAGCCGCCGTTTTCGTATTCATAGCAGATGCGGCCGACGACGACGAAGGGCTTGTTTTCGAAGATGCCTTCGGAGCCGATCATGATAGGGCTGGGGTCGTTGGGATAGCTGGAGACTTCGCCGACCTTCTCAATATCAACGTCGGTGCGAACGAGGATACTGCTGCAGTAGGGGCAGGTGGTTTGGACCGCCTGTGCGTAGCGGAATACAACGGGGGCACCACATTGCGGGCAATTTGAGGCAACCTGTGTCATGCGCTGTAGGGTCTTTCCAGTTTACGTACAGTTACAGTTTCGGCATCGAGAATGGATTCGAGAGCCGCTTTGAAATCATACTCCGGTCTGGGCCGGCAACAAAAGACATTTAAGCAAATAGATTCGAATTCAGGGAAGGTGTGGCAGGCGAGGTGGCTTTCGCTTAGAAGCAAAAGGCCGGTAATGCCGCCTGCTGTTGTGGGAGTCGGGGGGAACTGATGCCATTGAGCGGGCTGGACGGGGTGAAGGTCCATTCCGTGAACTAGAATGTCAAAGAGTTGTTCGAGAGAGTTGAGGTGAGCAAGGCGCACGGGATTACACCCGTGCGCCTCGATTACCCATTCGCAACCGGTCATCTTAAGCTTCAGGTTGCTTGAAGCCACACTCTGTGCAGAACTTGGCAGCCTTGGCGATTTTGGCACCGCAGTTCATGCAGAACTTGGTTTCGCCTGCGATTGCTGCACCGGCTACTGCGGCCGCTGCAACTACCGGGGCTACCGGGGGTGGAGCTTGCGGAGGAGGAGCCTGGGGTTGCATAGCTTGCTGGAAGGCACCGGCCATCTGACTGGCCATACCCATACCGGCAGTAAGACTGGCACCGATACCGGCGAGGCCACCTTCGTTGGCAGCTGCGATCGGGATCGACTGCGCGGTTTTGTACTGCGTGTACTGAGCCATGTTGCCGATCATGTTCATGCCGATGCGCTCGTCGAGCAGCTTCTGCAGCTCCTCGGGCAGGCTCAGGTTCTCGACGATCATCGTGTCGAGGGTGAGGCCCATGGCGGCGAAATCGGGCTGAAGCGTCGCCATCATCGCCTTGCCTACTTCGATCTGGTTGGCGGCCATATCCAGGAAGGGAATCCCGGATTGGGCAAAGGCGTCAGAGATGTGGGCGACGATCGAATTGCGGAGCTGACCTTCGATCTCGGCCGCGCGGTAGATATCGCGGGTGCCGGAGATCTTGGCGTGGAATGTGCGGGGATCCGAAACATGCCAGGAATAGATTCCAAAGCAACGCAGGCGCACCATGCCGAAATCCTTGTCACGGATGGTGACAGGCTGGGTGGTGCCACAACGCTGGTTAGTCTGGGTGCGAGACGAGAAGAAGTAGACGTCGCTCTTGAAGGGCGACTGGAACATCTTGTCCCAATTCTTGAGGTTAGTCAGGATCGGGAGTGTCTGGGTGCTTAGGGTGTGGAGCACCGGCCCGAACACGTCAGCGACCTGCCCCTCATTGACGAAGGCGGCCATCTGGCTTTCCCGAACGGTTAACTTGGCACCGTTCTGGATTTCCATGTCCTGCATCGGGTAGCGATAGCTAAGGATGCCGTCTTCTGGTTCGACGTAGTTAATT
>JAPKYY010000917.1 GCA_026394095.1 Acidobacteriota bacterium
TTGCAGGTCGACATAGGCTCGCCGTAAGACGTCGCGCTCCCGAGCGGCCAGCGGCCGAGACAAGACCCGGGACGAGACATAGTCGAGCCGCGCATTAAAGTCGCCACCTGCCTTGATGGCATGCTCGGCCAGGTTCCGCGACGCTTCGACAAACTGCGGATCGTTCATGGTGGTGAGGGCCTGCAAGGGAGTATTGGTGCGCTCCCTGCGCACTGTGCAGTTCTCCCGTGTTGGCGCGTTGAAGAGGTCCATCGAGGCTGGTGGCGCGCTTCGCTTCCAGAAGGTGTAGAGGCTTCGCCGGTAGAGGCTGATGCCGTCATCGCGCTTATAGAACTTGGTGTTGCTGCCGTTCATCGCGACGGCTTCCCAGACTCCGTCGGGCTGATAGGGCTTCACGCTTGCCCCGCCGATTGCAGGGTCGAGCAGTCCGCTTGTGGCCAGCGCATAGTCGCGCAGTACTTCGCCGTCCATGCGGAAGCGCGGGCCCCGCGAGAGCAGACGGTTCTCCGGGTCACGCTTCAGCTTCTCTGGCGTCGTGACCGGGCTTTGTCTGTAGGTGTCGGACATCACCATCAGCTTCAACATCTTCTTGACGTCCCAGCCAGACTCGCGGAACTCGACTGCCAGCCAGTCGAGCAATTCCGGATGCGTCGGCGGGGTGCCCTGCGAGCCGAAATCCTCGGAGGTCTTTACGATTCCGGTGCCAAAGATCTCCTGCCAGAAGCGGTTGATGGTAACGCGTGCCGTCAAAGGATTCTTCGCGTCGACGATCCACTTTGCCAGCCCTAACCGGTTGCGGGGGAAGCTTGGGTCCATCGGCGGTAAGACCCCTGGGATGTTTGGCTCCACCTCTTCTCTTGGCGCATCATACATGCCACGGTAGAGGATCTTCGCCGTGGGCTTGCGGTCTTTCCGCTCCTCCATCACCAGCGTCACGGCGCCCCGTTGCCGGATCTGGCGCGCTTCTGCTTTGAGCGTTGCCAGCTTCGATGACAGCAAACGATATTCCTTGTCATGCAAGGTGAGATAGCGCAGCTTGTCGACCTCTGGCCACTGCTTGACCACCTGGGCCTCTTCAGCTGAAATCACCCGGTTGAAGATCTGGAAATCGGCAATCGCGCCGCCTTCGAGCCCACGCGCATTCTCCTTGCCCAGCAGCAGGGGCGTGCCACTCTGTATGTTGCCGGTGAGGGTTGTGGTGATGTCGCCCCCACCCTGCAACGGGATTACCCGACCATTGAGATAGAGCGCGAGGCCAGCCTGCTCGCGGCTGCCGTCATAGGTGATGACGAGGTGGTTCCAACTGCCCTGGGCCATCTGCTCCATATGGGCTGCGCGGACCGTGATCGACTTGCCGTCGTCGCCTGTCATGCGGAAATTGGCCACTCGTGCGGCGATCTCAATCAGCCATCCGACACCCTTCTTTTTCGGGTCGTTCTGGCTGGCCACCGCATAGCTGCCTTCTTCCTTGGGGAAGTAGAGCCAGGTTGCGATAGAGAACGCTTTGCCGGCGTCAAAGATGGGTTGATTCGGTAGAGTGGCGAAGTCGCCCTTGCCGAAGTGGATTGCCTTCTGGCCGGGCTTGCGGCCCTCGCCGATCTTCGCGTCGCCGATCTTCACGTGGCCGAGCTTTGCGTCCCAGAGTGAAAAGATCTGCGACTTGGCGTCGAGGGGTGTCTTCAAGTCCCGCGGTTTATCCCAGCCGGCCAAGGCGACCGATGCCCGCTCTGCCTTCTTCGCTTCGACTGCGGCCATCTCGCCCTTCAGCGCCATCCACCGTGCCCGGTCTGCCTCGCGCGGCACGACCACGATCGGCGGTGTGTCGGGGATGTTGTCGTCCATCGTGTTCTGCGTTGTGTTTCGAAAGAAGGCGGCCAGAGAATAGAAGTCTTTCTGGGAGAGCGGATCGAACTTATGGTCATGACAGGTGGCGCAGCCGATGGTCAGGCCCATGAAGACGGTGCCTGTTGTGTCGACGCGGTCTTTGGCGTAGATCGCCTCTACCTCATCCACGATGATGCCGGCCTCGTTGGTGGAAATCCCGCAGCGGTGAAAGCCGGAGGCGATCTGTTGCTCCAGTGTGCGGTTGGGCAGCATGTCGCCGGCCACCTGCTCTATGGTGAAGCGGTCGAAGGGCATGTTCTTGTTGAAGGCCCCGATCACCCAGTCCCGATAAGGCCACATCTCGCGATAGTTATCTACGTGGATGCCGTGCGTATCGGCATAGCGGGCGGCGTCGAGCCAATAGCGGGCGCGGTGCTCCCCATAACGCGGTGAGGCCAGATACCGGTCCACCATCTTTTCGTAGGCATTGGGGGCAGTGTCTGCGAGGAAGG
>JAPKYY010000873.1 GCA_026394095.1 Acidobacteriota bacterium
GGGCCGGTAAAGAGCTGCCTGATTCCGTGCGGCAGGGCCAGCGCGTGACGACGATGACGGCGAATCAGAAGCAGTTGGTGATGCCATCGATCACCAAGTTTGGACGCTATGGCCAGAGCGGGGCCACGGTTGGGGAATGGCTTCCGCACCTTTCGCGGATTGTGGATGAGGTGTGTTTTGTGAAGTCGATGCATACCGACCAGATCAACCATGCTCCGGCGATGACGCAGTTTCTGACCGGGCATCAATTGCCGGGACGGCCGAGCATTGGGGCCTGGATGAGTTATGGGCTGGGCAGTGTAAACCGGAATCTGCCCGAGTATGTCGTGATGTTGTCGAAGATGCAGAGGCCTAGCGACCAACCGCTCTATGACCACTATTGGGGAAGCGGATTTCTGCCTTCACGTTACCAGGGAGTGAAGTTGAGAAATGCTAAGGACCCGGTGCTGTATTTGCAAGACCCCGAGGGCCTGCCGCGGCAGATTCGGCGCGGGATGCTGGACGGTATTGGGGAGCTGAATCAGAAGCGGCTGCAGGAGACTGGAGATCCGGAGATCGCAACGCGGATAAGGCAATATGAGATGGCTTTCCGCATGCAGACGAGCATTCCGGAAGTGAATGATCTGAGCAAGGAGCCGGCTGAGACTTTTGAGCTCTATGGCCCGGATTCCCGCAGGCCTGGGAGTTATGCGGCGAACTGCATCATGGCCCGGCGTTTGGCCGAGAGTGGTGTGCGGTTTATTCAGCTATTTCATCCGGACTGGGATCATCACAGCAGGCTGCCTTCGTGGTGCACGGCGCGGTGTCGTGATACCGATCAAGCCAGTGCGGCGCTGGTGCTGGATTTGAAGCGCCGCGGGATGCTGGATGACACGCTGGTGATCTGGGGTGGAGAGTTCGGCCGGAGTGTTGCAGGGCAGGGGCAGTGGGACAGCATTGAAGCGGGACGCGATCATCATCCGCGCGCCTTTACGGTGTGGATGGCTGGTGGAGGAGTGAAGCCCGGGATCAGCTATGGCGCTACTGATGAATTCAGTTTCAACGTTGTCGATTCGCCCGTGCATGTGCGGGACCTGCATGCGACTGTGATGCATTTGATGGGCATCGATCATGCCAAATTCACATACCGTTTTCAGGGGCTGGACTTCCGGCTGACTGGTGTTGAGCCTTCGAGGGTGGTGCGCGGAATTCTGGCCTGACCGGATCGGAGTATCCTGTCTCAATGAAGATTGCGTTGCTGTTGCTTGCTGGAGCGCTTGGGCTTTCTGCTGCCAAGAATGTCGAGATTCTTTGGGATTCGTTTGGGGTGGCTCATGTTTATGCCCAGGACAAGGAGGGCATGTTCTATGGGTATGGCTATGCGCAGATGCAGAGCCACGCTAATTTGATCCTGAAGTTGTATGGGGAATCGCGCGGGCGCGGGGCTGAATACTGGGGCCCGAAGGGGCTGGAGCTCGACAAGTGGGTGCATGTGAATCAGGTGCCGGAGCGGGCCGAGAACTGGTACAAGATGCAGTCTCCTGAGTTCAAGAAGTATCTGACTGCTTTTGCCGATGGCATGAATGAGTATGCCAAGCGGCACCCGGAGGCGATTGGGGCTGAGTACAAGCAGGTGTTGCCAATTGAGCCGGTGGACAGCCTGATGCACGTGCACCGGATTGTGCACTTCAGCTATGTGTCGGCGCAGGCTCGCGTGACTGCGGCCGGTACTGGCCGGCCGGCGAATCTGGGGGCGCTTGCGTCGAATGCCTGGGCGATTATGCCGAAGAAGAGCGAGAAGGGGACGCCGATGATGCTGATGAATCCGCACCTTCCGTGGCAGGACTGGTACACGTATTACGAGATTCATCTGAATGGACCGGGTGCGAATTTGTATGGGGCGAGCCAGATCGGATTCCCGGTGTTGCGCTTTGTGTTTAGTGATTATCTGGGCTTTACGCAGACGGTGAATTCGCTTGATGCGAGTGACCTTTACAAGATCACGCCGGATGGGGATGGCTATCGCTTTGATGGCGAGAAGAAGGCCTATCAGCATGTGAAGGCAGTGATCAAGGTGAAGGGCGGGGCTGATGTGGTGATGGACATCAAGAAGACAGTTCATGGCCCGGTGGTGTGGGATCAGGACGGGAAGGTGCTGGCGATGAAGACGGGCGGGCTTGATCGTCCCTTCTTGCTTGAGCAGTACTGGAAGATGGCGATTGCGAAGAATTTTGCCGAGTATCAGGCGCAGGTGGCACGGCTTGAGGTGCCTACCTTTAACATCACTTATGCCGACAAGGATGGCCATGTGATGTATCTGTTTAACGGGACACTGCCGAAGCGGAAGAGTGGCGACCTGGCTTATTGGGCCGGGGTTGTGCCGGGCGATACCAGTGATACGTTGTGGACCGATTATCACTCCTATGCGGAACTGCCGAAGATGATTGACCCGCCTTCGGGCTGGGTGCAGAACACGAATGATCCGCCGTGGACTTCGACTTTGCCAGCGATGGACTTTACGAAGTATCCGGCCTATGCTTCCGGGACGGATTACACGATGCGGTCCCGATCTTCTTTGCGGATGTTGAGCAAGGACGAGAAGCTGAGCTTCGAGAAGATGGTTGCTTACAAGCATTCCACGCATCTTGAGATGGCAGACCGAATGCTGGACGATTTGTTGGCTGCGGCACCTGATAGCGCGGCGAAGAAGGTGCTGGCTGCGTGGGACCGGAATGCCGATAATGCAAGCCCCGGAGCGATTCTGTTTGAGACGTTGATGCGAGGGTTTCGGCCTGTGTTTACGGTGCCAGCAGACCCGAAGGATCCTTTAAAGACCCCGATGGGCTTGAAGAATACTGCGGCTGGTGTTGAGGCACTCGCCAAGGCAGCTGTTGAAGTTGAGAAGCAGTTCGGCAAGCTGGATGTGGCTTATGGCGATGTGAACCGCTTCAAGTTTCGCGGAGCGGATTTTCCAGGGAATGGTGCGGATGGTGCGCTTGGGGCCTTCCGGGTGATTCGCTTCGGGCCGAATCGTGCGCCGGTTCATGGCGATACTTTTGTCGCGCTGGTGGAGTGGCTCAAGACCGGGCCTCAAGCCCAGGTGCTGGTGAGTTATGGCAACTCATCGCAGCCGGGCACGAAGCATGATGTCGATCAATTGCCGCTGCTGAGCCAGAAGAAGCTTCGCGAGGCATGGCGGACGCGTAAGGATGTCGAGAAGCATCTCGAATCTAAAGACGTGTTTTAGTTGATGATCTTGTCGAGGAGTTCGTAGCGGGTTCGAGTCTGATCGGTTTTTGCTTCGGGCTTCTCGTCGAGATTCATGTATTTGCCTTCTTTGACTTCAGGCCATTTTGGGAGGCCCTTGCCGTTGGGGTTGCCGGTCTTGATGAAGTTGGCGAAGTACTCTTGCATCGCTTTTGAGGTGGCGAAGTCGGCTGGTTCCCAGGCGTAGATTTTGTTTGATTCGAGGTTGCCGAGGGCGTATTCGATTTCGGCGGAGTGGACCGCGCCTTTGGGACGGGGCGGTGGGGGTGTGGTGCTGTTGCGGGTGATGCCACCGGCGGTGTTTGCGATGGAACCGGCGAACTCGGGCGTCATCTTGGGGCGGGGGCGTGTGTAGTAGTAACGATAGACGGGCTTGCCGCCGGTCTTGGCGGCGTTCTCGATCCAGCGCCAGGTGGAGAGGCCGGTGAAGCGGTCTCCTGCGAGTTGGGTGGCGACGGCTTCTACCTCTTCATCTTTGGTTACCGGGTAGGCTTTGAGGAGTTCGGCGGCGTGCTCGGGGTAGAGCCTTTCGACGGCGGCTTTGAAGCTGGCGACGGTTTTGGGTTCATTGCCGAGGACGGTGCGGATGTTTTGTTCTTCTGAGTTCCAGCCAGCGAGGAGGGGGACGTGGGCTTGTTTGCCTGCGGCGAAGAGTTTGGCCGGGGACTCGGGGAAGAAGTAGCCATCGGTGATGACGTTGAAGCGGGGCGCGCCGGGTTTGCCTACGGCTTCGAGGAGTTGTTTGGCGGGGATCTTGCGGAGGTCTTCGAGGGTGTTGAGGTTGAGGGACTTGGCGAACTTCTCACCTTGCTCTTCAGCCTGCTTGAGAGTGGTGCGGGCGTTGGCTGAGAGGGCGGAGCCGCTTTCGCCGATGGCGGCTACGATGAGGTCTCGCGATAGGGGTGAGACCATCTGGGCGCTCGAGGAGGTGGAGCCGGCGGATTCACCAGCGATGGTGATGTGGTTGGGGTCGCCACCGAAGGCGGCGATGTTGTTCTTGACCCAGCGGAGGGCTGCGGCTTGATCGAGAAGGCCCCAGTTGCCGGAGGCTTTGTGTTGGGATTCTGCAGTGAGGGCAGGGTGTGCGAGGAAGCCGAAGATGCCGAGGCGGTAATTGACTGTGACGGAGACGATGCCTTTGCGGGCCATGCTTTCGCCGTCGTAGCGAGGCTCTGAGGCGTCGCCGGCCTGGAAGCCGCCGCCGAAGAAGTAGACGAGGACGGGGAGACGATCGTTGACCTTCTTCATTGGTGTCCAAATGTTGAGGTGGAGGCAGTCTTCACTCATACCGTTGGCGCGGAAGTTCATGTCCCCAAAAAGGGGGAGTTGCATGCACTGCGGGCCGAAGCTTTTGGCGTTGAGTGTTGCATCCCATGGGCCTGCGGCGACGGGTGGGGCGAAGCGCAGGTTGTCGACTGGGGGCTTGGCGTAGGGGATGCCACGGAAGACTCTGACGCCTGAGGCCATTTCGCCTTCGATTTTGCCGAGAGGGGTCATGTGCATCGATCCGGGCTCGGCAGAGAGCATGAGGAGTGCGAGGTGCGCGATCATGTGCCAAATTCT
>JAPKYY010000384.1 GCA_026394095.1 Acidobacteriota bacterium
CCCACCACTGTGATCAGTCGCCCATAAGCCCCTGGCTCAATCTTGTCCCAGGTATCGGATGGCTTGTGATAGTCGCTATGCAAGCCACTGAAGAAAAACAAGGCCGGCACCTGCTTCGCGCTAAACGAAGTGTGATCGCTCCCGCCAATGCTCAGATTGTCGCTGAACTCCGGCTTCAGGTCATTCTGGCCCTTCACTACTTCATCCAGAATCTTCTTGAACGTCGAACCCGTCGCAACCCCGGCCGCAAAAAACTTGCCGCCTACCATCCGGCCCACCATATCCATATTGATCATCGCCGCGCACTTCTCAAGCGGAAACGGCATCTTCCCAGCGAGATGGCTCGACCCAAGCAGCCCGATCTCCTCACCAGAAAACGCGACAAACAGTACACCCCGCTTCATTTTCGGCTGCTTGGCAAAATAACGGGCCAACTCGATCACGGCTGCCGTACCACTGGCATTGTCATCGGCACCCGGATGCAGTTTCGGAACCTCGCTCGGGGCCATCGAAAATTGATACCCAAATCCAAGATGGTCGTAGTGCCCACCAATCACAATATATTCATCGCTAGTCCCGGGCAGAAAGCCGGCCACATTATGAGTCGGCCGCATCACCCGGTCTACTTCCACTCGCATTGCAACTTTCATTGCCGCCGGAAACCGAAAGCTCTGCGGCTGCAAAGTGTTATCGATCGCCTTCACAATCCCCTTCAGATCGTGTTGTGATTCTTTGAACCACGCCTCAGCCACATTCGCCTTCACCTGCACCACTGGAATCCCCGAATCCATCGCCCCGCTCTGATTTCCAAACGCATCGAGCTTGTCGGCATCCTCAGGGTAGAGCACGGCGTTGTTGATCAGAATCAACCCGGCCGCCCCGTGCATCTTTGCATTCACCGCCTTGGCCTCGAAGTTCGAATGACGAGTCCGGTTCTTGCCATCAAAAACGCTCTTCTCATTCTGGTCCTGTGGCTCATAGCGAAGCGCCACCACTATCTTGCCCTTTACATCGAGCCCTGCGTAATCGTCGTAGTGATATTCGGTCGATGTAATCCCGTAGCCCACAAACACCATCTCGCCCGTCGCAGTGCCGGTGGACGAAAACACCCGCGGCATAAAATCCTTGGCAACTGTGAGTTCCTTGCTGCCTACTGTCAGCGTATTTTTCTTGCCAAGCTTCGACTCGGTATTCACCACAAACTTCTGCAGGTAAGAAGGCTTGGTGCCACCCTCAACAAAGGCAGGCTTGAGGCCAGCCTTTTCGTAATTCTTCGCAATCCATTTCGCTGCCTGATCCAGTTCCGGTGTCCCAGTGAAGCGGCCCTTGAAGCGCTCGCTCGATAGCACCTTTACGTCTTCCACCATCCGCCGCCCATCGATCGTCTCGGGCAGTTTCGCCCCCCAGGCCAATGCCACAAAAATCAGGCCAGCAAAGAATCGCTTCACTTACTTCACCCCCGGCGTAGTCAGACTTACACTGCAGCAGGCCGTGTCTCCGGCATTCTTCGCCGTAGCCTGATATTTCACTTCCACATCGATAATCGACTTCAACTGTTCCCAGCTCACACTGCCTGCGAGCTTCCGGCCATTCACATAAAGCGTAGGAGTCGAATTGATCCCCAATTTCTTCGCCCCGGCCAGATCCTGCGTCACCTCACCATCGGTCTCCTTGTTGTCGTAACAACGAGTCAACTGCAGACTGTCAATCCCATTGGCAGGAGCCCAGCTCATCAACATCCCCCGAAATGTCTCCGCCCCTAAGGCCTGCTGTTGATCAAAGACCCAGTCATGATATTTCCAGTAATTCTCCTCACCCTGCAAATAGATGCAGCGCCCGGCAATCGCCGCCGGCCGAGCCCACGGATGAATCTGCTCTAGCGGAAAATCATGAATAAACAGCCGAACTTCTTTGGGAAAAGTCTTCATCAGATTGGCCCGCAAGGTCTTGGCTTGTTCCCGGCAATACGGGCACTGGTAATCGGTGTAGACACTCAGTACAACAGGCGCCCCCACCGTTCCCATCGAAGGCTGCCCGACATTACGAATCAAAGCAATGTCTTTGATGAAAGGGTTGGCCGAGGTATCGAGCACCTCGCCTTTCACAATGGTCTTCCCGTCAGCAGAGATCAGAATCTTCTGTTCGGCAAAGCGTTCTCCGAGTGAAGCCTTAATAGTCATCTCGTCAAACCCAGGCAGCATGGAAGACGGCTGAGTATCGACAACCTCAAACTTGATTTCGGGAGTCCAAAGATTCAGATGGCGCAAGTAGGCTTCAATCTTGGCCAGATCCCGCTTCGGCTGTTCTACCGCAACCGGCTTCGAAGGCTTCTTCTTACCCTGAGCCATCAGGCCCAGCGCAAGAAAGCAAAGAAAAAGAAAACGCATGACTCCAGTCTAAGGGACTGTGCTGCCTGTGCAAAACAACCTATCTCACAGTCATCCACGAAGACCCGGAAGGTGCTTCCCCATTCACAGCAAATGCTTGCTTTTCTTCTTGCCCTTAAATTGCTGTACCTCGCTTGCCGTGCATGGCAAATGATCGGGGCAGGGAACTTCCGACACAATCAGGGCGTGGTTTGGATACTCGAAGGTGAATTCAACTCTAGGCGTTTGCCTTACCGGGGGGCCATCTGAAAACGAAAACTTATACACGAGTTTTATCTCTGGCTGGCCCGCTCCAGAACCATCTGTTTTTCGATATTTCCACCGGACAGCATTTTCAATAGCCGCCTTCTGAAGGAGCGGGTGCCCGCCGTCTGCAATGCATCCCAGAACCCGACCGGTGTCGTCTATTCTGCAGTTCAAGTTTACGGTCCCCTCTATACGAGCAAACTGGGCAAGAGTGGGGTAGGATGCAGCAACAAGTTTCTCCACTATCCAAATTTCTTCACCAACCGCAGTCTTTACGCAAAAGAAGACCAAGAGGCTGAGCCTCATGGTCTTCAAAGTGGTTTCACCAAACTGAACTCCAAGCATGCTGGATTTCCTTGATGCGAAATGTACTGCCCCCGGCCCCTACAGCACCGGCCCAATCCGCCACGGCACAAACTCCTTATGCCCCAGCACCTCGGCCTTCGTCTTCTCACCCGAAGCCGCCCTCAAACACAAATCAAAAATCTCCTTACCTACCTGCTCCACACTCGCATCTC
>JAPKYY010000452.1 GCA_026394095.1 Acidobacteriota bacterium
CGTGCTCTATAGATCGGGAAGATGCTGATGGCCAAAGTCACCAAACCAACTCCAGCAATCACCAACCCATCTAGTGGCGTATTCATAGTTTTAATTTTCAGAAGCTGCTGCGAGTGAACACTTACAGCAAACTATGATTACCATATGGAATCCAACTTTCTCGAAGAGTGTCTTCCGATCCTCAATCGCACACCCGCCACCCTCAACGCCCTCCTCCGCGATCTCCCCAACGTGTGGACCGACGCCAACGAAGGCCCCGACACCTGGAGCCCTTACACCGTCCTCGGCCACCTCATCCACGGCGAGCAGACCGACTGGTTTCCCCGCGTAAAGGTAATCCTCGAGCATGGCCCGGCCAGAACCTTCGACCCCTACGATCGGGAAGCCCAGTTCCGCGTCACAGAGCCGAAATCCATGAACCAGCTCCTCGACGAATTCGCCGCACTTCGCCAAGAGAATCTCAATCAGCTTCGTGCCCTCAACTTGCAACCCGAGCACCTCAACCTCACCGGCACCCACCCCGTCTTCGGCCCTGTCACCCTGCGCCAGCTCCTCGCCACCTGGACTACTCACGACCTCGCTCACGTCCTCCAGATCAGCCGTGTCATGGCCAAACGCTACCGCCACGAAGTCGGCCCCTGGGCGCAATACCTCTCAGTGATGGCCTAACAGCTTCTGAAGCCACGCAACCGTCGAAGGCTTCCATACTTGAAAGCGTTCTTCTTTCTCCCAGTTTTCAACCCCATGCGGTGCACCCTCAATCAACTGCATCTCGCACTTGGCCCCCACCTTTTTTGCCGCCTCGCAAAACACCTCCGATTGCTGCCACGGAACCCCCCGATCTGCCTTTCCATGCACCAGCAAAACCGGCACCTGCCCACGCTTCACATAAGTGATCGGTGATGCCTCGCGCATCACAGCTTCATTGGCCCCCGGCAAATACAAAGCGATGTTGCGAGGCCATTCCCCACGCTGTGTCTTCCACAAAGCCAAATCGTAGATTCCATAAAAACTAACCAGCCCCGCTACTTTTACTTTCCCTCGCAATGCCGCAAGCCCCACCAGATGCCCGCCAGCCGATTCTCCCATCAACACAAGCTTCGACGGGTCGACATGATAACCCTTCGCGTGAGAACGCAGCCAGCGCACCGCCGCCTCGATATCTTCCACCGCAGCCGGATGCGGATCCTTCGGTGCCAGCCGGTAGTTGATCGTAAACCACGGAATCCCCGCCGCAGTTAGCGTTTGAAACCAAGGCCCAATGTAAGTGCGTTTATCGCCTGCTTCCCAGCCCCCTCCATGCACCAGAATCACTGCCCCCCGCGTACGGCCATCATCGGGAATCCATGCGTCCAGCGTCAAAGAGGTGCCCCCGGGATGTGCAAACTCGATGTCTTTGAAGTCCTTGCCTGAGGCCAACGCAGCAGCCAGGATTCCTATCGCAATCAAACCAGTTTTCATAAGCTCACTGGCTTTCTATTATGATCCTTAGTAGAAGATTCCATGCGATATTTCATAACGGCTGCGACCCTGCTGTCGACCTTACCCCTTTGCCTCGCGCAAGACTCCCCAGATTCGGTCATCCCGGCCACCAAACAATTCCGCAAGACTGTGGTCACCTCCGGCCTTGCAGGCCCATGGGAAATCACCTGGGGCCCGGACAACATGATCTGGACCACCGAGCGCACTGGCAAACGTGTCACTCGCATCGACCCGGCTACCGGCAAGCGCTCCGTTGCAGTCACGATCGACGAAGTCTCGGCGCCAGGCGGCCAGGATGGTCTCCTTGGAATGGCTCTCCATCCAGAACTGCTCAAGGGCACAGGCAACGACTACGTTTATGTCGGCTACACCTACGTCGACAAGACCCTTCCGCCTGATCCAACCATCGCCGATCCAAACAGCCGCTACCGCAACCTCTACGGCAAGATCGTTCGCTACACCTACGATGCCTCCAGTGGCAAGTTATCAAGCCCGCTGAACGTGATCACAGGCCTACCCGCTGGCAACGACCACAACGCCGGCCGCCTCAAATTTGGCCCCGACAAGAAGCTCTACTTCAGCATCGGCGATCAGGGCAACAACCAGCTTGGCAACGTCTGCCTCGTGGTGCAATCCCAGCGCCTGCCCACTCAAAAAGAACTCGACGCCAAAGACTACTTCGCCTACCAGGGCAAAGTCCTCCGTCTCAATCTCGACGGCTCCATCCCCAAAGACAACCCCAAAATCGAAGGCATCCAGAGCCACGTCTACACACTCGGGCATCGCAATCCGCAGGGTCTCGACTTCGGCCCCGACGGCACTCTCTACGAATCAGAACAAGGCCCCAAGACCGACGACGAGGTAAACATCCTCAAGGCCGGCGGCAACTACGGCTGGCCCAACGTGGTCGGCTTCAAAGACAACAAAGCCTATGAGTTTGCCCGCTGGGCCGAAGCCAGGACACCCTGCTCACAACTCAAGTTCAGCGATCTTGCCATCCATCCTTCGGTGCCGCGCGAACCAGAAACCGCATTCAAGAAGCCGATGGTAGATCCCCTCGCCACGCTCTTCACAGTTGACACAGGCTACAACTTTGCCAACCCCGCCTGCAAAGGGATTGACTACATTTGCTGGCCCACCACAGCCGTGTCAAGCGTCGAACACTACCAGTCCAAAGGCACCGGCATCCCGGGCTGGGATCGTGTCCTTTTCGTGACCACTCTCAAGCGAGGCTCCCTGTACATCGTCCCGCTCAAGGCAGACGGCAAATCCGCTTCAGGCAAGCTCAGCAGATATTTCAAGTCTGAGAATCGCTTCCGCGACACAGCTGTGAGCCCTGATGGCAAGACCATCTACATCGCAACAGACCCCAGCGGTTTGGCTGAATCGAGCACCGGCGGAGTCACCCGCAACATGCAGGATTCCGGCGCCATCCTCGCTTTCACCTACACTGGCGAAGGTGCAGGTGAAGTCACTGCAGACCCAAGCCTGGTCACCAAAGCCAAACCAGCCGTGAAAGATACCACTGCTCCTATCGTCACCGGCGGTATCGCCCCGCAATTTACCGCGGCCCAGGTCGCAGCAGGCAAGACGGAATACAACGCCAACTGCGCCGTCTGCCACGGCAGCACGCTCACCAATGGAACCTTCGGCACACCTCTCGGTGGCCAATACTTCAAGGCCAACTGGGGCAGCCGTTCCGTGAAGGCACTCTTTGATAAATTCCAAAACTCGATGCCCCCGGCAGAACCCGGTACGCTCCCTGCCGAGTCCTACGCCAACATCCTCACCTACATCCTCGAGTCCAACGGCTTCAAGCCCGGCAACACTCCGCTGCCGGCTGGCGGCGAGGCTCTCGAGAAGATGACGATCAAATAGCGAGAAGACCTTCCCATGCTGCACCGGATCGGGATCTTCCTGACGATTGCTACTTTGCTCCTCGCTCAGGGACAAGAGATCCATCAGGAAGAGATCCAACGTGCACGCCACCTGCTAAAGGCCCCCAGCTGGGAAGAAAAGGCTTGGGGGCTTCACATCGCTGCGAGTCTCCACTCCCGCAGTCTCGATCAGGACCTGCTGGCACAGCTCCAATCCGCCACCAGGCTCATTGCCGCGGATCCGAAGTCAATCGAGCACGCCTACGTGTCCGTTCTCTTTGAAGCTCTGATTGAATCAGGCGTCACCGTTCAGGCCCAGTTGCTGGAGCCCTTCCTCGAATCCTGGACTGCCCCTGCTCTCATCCTGCTCGTAAGGGCTCCTGACAGCGAAGCCACATTTCTCCTCTTGAGCTCAGAACGGAAGGGTGATCTGGTCTGGTTAACCTCAAACAATGTCCTGGCCTGGAGAAGATCAAAAGCCTGGTACCAGGACATGCTCAGACAACTCAGCACCACTCACATCTTCTCTGTGTTCAGCCCCAATCAGCCAGAATATGGAATTCCAGGTGGCCATGGTGACGGCATTGCTCGCGATCAATTGGAGCAAATGCCTGCTGGCTTTCCCCCGGTAATCTTGTACTCGCTGGCATCCAGGCTCTTTCCAGGCAGCACTCTCTTGACCCCAGGCCCAATCAACGTTTACTTCAGGCGCACCGTGGTGCCTACAGGACAGTCGTTCCACCCGCCGAGCTCGGAGGGGTATGTATCCCGGCTGGATCTCTGGTACGGCTATCTTGCAGAGTTATCCAGAAAGACAACCGACGAAGTTCAGAAATTTTTCAAGGCCTCCACTACCATCATCTTTACCACCGACCTTAAATTTGTGAAGCTTTGTGATCAAAGCCTGACCAGGCAAGCCGAAGGCCTACAGCGACTCATCCAGTT
Source organism: Acidobacteriota bacterium (assembly GCA_026394095.1). Lineage (GTDB taxonomy): Bacteria > Acidobacteriota > Terriglobia > Bryobacterales > Bryobacteraceae > Bryobacter. Next base: position 4,305 of record JAPKYY010000452.1, read on the forward strand.
GATTGCCGAGACGGGACTCTTCCCCTCGCAATCGCAATTCTTGATTGAAGTTGGCGTCTACGACCACAGAAAGTGGAAGCATCACCCACTTCCTGAAATTCGATCCAGAGTGGTCACACTGCCGAGACCCTTAATTCAACCGCGCACCCGCCTCCCGCTGATTTAGCGTTGTGAGCGTCACATCATGCGCTCTGCACCTTTCCTTCTGCTGAATATCGCGCACATCCAGGCCAAGGCGAGAAAAACTTTCTGCCTCCGGCTCATCTAAGAAGATCGCCACCAAAGCCGAAGTGTCCAGAATTACTTCGGTATCCCATGCTCGTCATAGAGCAACTCACCGTGATCCACATAGGGCCGCTTCACTCCCTGGGCTACCAGCTTGGCGATGGCCACCAAATCTTCGAGGCTAGCCTTGCCCTTCCGCTTCTCCAGCTTGTCGTGACGCTCACGCAACGAATCGATTACCACCTTGGTGAGGCTCTCGCCCGTCTCTTTAGCAATCGCCTGCGCAAGGCGATGCGCCTCAGGGTTCTTAACAATTAACAAGTCATTTCTCCGATAGGTCTGCCCTCAAGCCAGAATCGCCTTCACCACATTCCCATGCACATCCGTCAGCCTGAAATGCCGGCCTTGAAACTTATAAGTCAGCTTCGTATGATCCACACCTAGCAACCGCAAAATCGTCGCATGCAAATCATGCACATGCACCGGGTCCTTCACGATGTTGTACGAGAAATCATCCGTCTCCCCATAACTCATCCCGGCCTTCACCCCACCCCCGGCCATAAACACCGTAAAGCAACGCGGGTGATGATCCCGCCCGTAATCATCCGCCGTCATCTTGCCCTGGCAATACACAGTACGCCCAAACTCCCCACCCCAAACAACCAGCGTATCCTCAAGCAACCCGCGCTCCGACAAGTCCTCAATCAATGCTGCTGTCCCCTGATCTGTATCCCGGCACTGGTTCACAATCTGTCCAGGCAGATGATTATGCTGATCCCATCCACGATGGAACAACTGGATAAACCGCACACCCCGCTCAGTCAGCCGTCTTGCCAGCAAGCAGTTCGAAGCATACGATCCCGGCGTCCGAGCTTCCGGCCCATACCGGTCAATTGTCTTCGCCGATTCCTTCGATAAATCCGTCAACTCCGGCACCGACGATTGCATCTTGAACGCCATCTCATACTGCGCCATCCGCGTAGCAATCTCAGGGTCCCCCGCTTGCTCCAGCTTCAACTGATTCATCGCCGCCAGATCATCGAGATACCCACGCCGCGTCCCGGCGCTCACCCCTTCCGGATTCTTCAAATACAAAACCGGGTCCCCCGTCGAGCGGAACTTCACACCCTGATACTTGGTCGGCAGAAACCCGCTACCCCAAAGCCGGTCATATAGAGGCTGGTCAGAAACATTGCCAGTCCCCTGCGAAATCATCACCACAAAGGCCGGCAAATCCTGATTCTCCGTCCCCAAGCCATAACTCAACCACGACCCAATCGAAGGCCGCCCCGCCAATTGAAACCCGGTCTGAAAGAATGTCACTGCCGGGTCATGATTGATCGCCTCGGTATGCATCGAATTCACAAAACAAAGCTTGTCGGCAATCTTGGCCACATGCGGCATCAAATCACTCACCCAGGCCCCACTCTGCCCGCGTTGCTTAAACTCAAACTGCGAAGCCACCAACGGAAAGCTCGTCTGCGTCGCCGTCATCCCGGTCAGCCGCTGCCCCTGCCTCACAGAATCCGGCAACTCCACCCCACGCATCTTCGCCAAGCCCGGCTTGTGATCAAACAACTCGATCTGTGAAGGCGCACCACTCTGAAACAGATAAATCACCCGCTTCGCCTTCGGTGCAAACTGAGTCTGCGCACCAGCCAGACTCGCCATCGCCGCAGTACTCAAAAAATCTCGCCGTCTCATTCTCGT
>JAPKYY010000949.1 GCA_026394095.1 Acidobacteriota bacterium
AACTTTCGTTGGCTATCGATGTCTTCTCCAAGAGAAGAGTATGGAGGTTGGGTTGGGGCAAAGTTGGAATAGAGGATGGTGGACCCCAGAGCCGGAAGGGCCCAGAGCAAAATTAAGAATTTGTACATGTGATCTCCTGAACGGATTTGGTTTGCTGCCCGTTGTGCTACGATTCCAAACGGCACCATCGGCACACATCCCTCCTGGACCGAAGGCAGCTTTGATCGTAGTGCGGGCAAGCAACTGCTCCAGCATGCAGGAAGTTCATCCACATCTGATGCTGTGGGCATGCTGTTAGCGGTTGTGAAGCCTGGAAACATTGTTACTGGTTAGAGCTAACTCTTTATGAACATTGAGCGGCAAGAAATCCTTCAACAGTTGGACCGAATTTTATTGAGCGAAGGTTTTGCCAAGGCTGAGAAGCTTGGCAAGTTTCTGAGGCTTGTCGTCGAGAATTCTTTACAAGAAGTGCCTGAGCAACTGAAAGAGTATGCAATAGGGGTGCAGGTGTACGGGAGGCGAGAAGATTTTGATCCGCGCCTGGATTCCACGGTTCGGGCAGAAGCAGTTCGACTGCGATCGCGGCTGGCGCAATATTACGGAGGACTGGGGAAAACAGACCGGATAAGGATCGAGATCCAGAAGGGTGCCTATGCTGCAGGATTCAAGATCAACGATACGCCTGGGGCAAAGTCGACAGTGCATAGTAGATGGGCCCTGGCTGCGGTTGCGCTTCTAGCAATTATCGTTACAGGAGTGATCTGGTCTGGCTCGAGTAGGAATGTGTCCGCTATCGATTCGTTGGCGGTGCTTCAGTTTTCATCCTTGAATTCGGGGAAGGAGATGGAGGCCAAGGCTAAAGAGGTTCGCGATGAGATGATCGCAGAATTGTCGAAGGAGCGCGGCATTCGAGTGTCTGGAAGCGAAGCGCGGGTGAGTGGTGCAGGCGGACCGGAAGATTGGGCAAAGCTGGGAAAGCAGTTGAAGGTAGGCGCATTTCTCGAGGGAAGCGTGCATCGGAATAAAGCTTCGGTGCGGCTTACGGTGAAACTCATTTCCGCGCACGATGGCTTTCACTTGTGGGCCGGGACTTTTGAGAGGTCAGGGGCGACCGAAGCGGATTTTGAAAATGTTGCCGTTCATGCTGCGGTAGAGAGCGTGCTGAAGGCTCTGGGCAAGGTTGAGTTGCGAGGGGAGAGATCCGGGACAAAAAGCCGCAGTCCGGAAGCGGTTCGTTTGTATCTAGAGGCACTGAGGGGCCGCAGCATTGCCAACGACCATCCGAGGGAGCAGGGGATAGCGGACCAAAAGCGGCGAGTACAAATGCTGGAGCGGTGCTTAGAGGAAGATAGCGCTTTCGCAAGTGCATGGGGAGCTCTTGCCACAGCGAGACTGGGGCTGGCCGATTTTCGGGAAGCGAATTGGAAGGATGAACTGGATAAGGCCAAGGCTGCGGCCAATCGGGCCCTTCAACTGGACGAAGCGCAGGAAGAGGCAAATTCAACCCTGGGGACGATCGAACTTTTTCAAGATCTGAAACTGCAGCAAGCCGCTCTTCATCTTCGGCGCGCCGTTGAGTTGAGTCCGCACAATGGAAGATGGCAAGAATTATATGGCTCTGCACTGAGCATCCTTGGACGCTTTGACGAGGCTATCGATGAATTATCCCGGGCGCAAATCGGAGACCCGGACGAAGCCAGGATCAACATTGCAAAATCGAATGTCTACTTCAACGGGCAGAACTTTAGCAAGGCGGAAGAAGAAGCGCGTGCGGCAATCCTGCAGGCTAATCCGGGAGCGCAGCCCAAAGCACATTGGGCACTTGGCATCGCATTGGAGGGGCAGGGTAAGGTAGCCGCTGCAGAGAGCGAACTGCGGAAGGCGCTCAAACTGGACCCGAGAGAGTCGAGGGCTATAGTTGCGTTGACGCTGTTGCTTGTAAGAACAGGGCGGAGCGCAAAGGCTGAGAAATTATTTCTGCAGGGTGAGAATATGTGGAAAGACTGGGGAGGCCTGGGGCATACCTCGAGAGCATATTATCGAGTTGCGAAGGGTGAGAAGACAATCGCCATCGAGGAGCTTTGGAAAGGGTATGAAGCGCGTGAGGGGAGCTTCCCATACTTCCTGGTGGATGCGAGGTTGGCCAGCATTCGGAGCGATCCGCGGGTTCAAGAATTGATCTTGAAGTTGAGGGGCCCGCGCTAGAACTCGATCGAAGCCAGGATCTCCGAAGGCTTCTTGTCGAAGGCCTTGCAGATGGCGAGAAAACTTTCGAGCGAGGGCAGGTGTGCGCCACGTTCGATGGAACTGATCTGACTTACGCTGAGCTTGGTGGCGGCGGCTACGTCTTTCAAGCTCCAATCCTTTTCGACCCGGAGGAGTTTGATGCGGTGGCCGAGGCGTTCGCGGAGGCGATCCTGAGCAGCACGGCCGAGGCCGAAGGTTTCGATGGCATTGGCGAGAGTGGCTCGGAGTTGTGCGAGGCTGAAAGGCTTGGTGAGGTAGTCGAAGGCCTTTCGCTTGAGTGCAGCGCGCATGTCGTCGAGCGAGGGGTATCCGGTGACGATGATGACGCAGAGGGTGGGCCAGCGGGTGAGGAGTTGATCAAGAACCTGCTCGCCCTGGAAGTCGCCCATTTTCATGTCTAGCAGAACTATATCGGGGAGACGCTGCTCGGCAGCGAGGAAAAGATCTTCGGGATGGGAGTAGCCATGAACCGAAAATTGAGCATCTTCCACCAGCACGTCTTCCATATAATTGCGGAAGTCGTTGTCGTCGTCGAGTACGGCGATTTCAACGAGGGCCGGTGACGGCTGAATTTCCATATCACTACTGTAAAACCAAAGCGATGAGAAACCAAACACGACGAAATGTTCTTGCGGGACTGGCGGGCGGATTATTGCAGGCGAAAACGAAAGAACCAAACATTGTTTTGGTACTCTTTGACGATTTGGGCTGGCGGGATTTTGGCTGTTATGGCAACACCAAGCCGGTGACACCCAACATTGATGCGATAGCAGCTGAAGGCGTCAAGTTTACGCAGGCCTATGCGGCATGTCCGGTTTGCAGCCCTTCTAGAGCCGCATTGCTGACGGGAAAGTATCCACCAAGAACGGGCGTAACAGATTGGATCGCAGGCAGGGCTCAATGGCCTACGGCGAAGTTGGTGACCCCAAGGACGGGTACATTTCTTCCCTTGGAAGAAGTGACCCTGGCGGAAACGCTGAAGAAAGCGGGATACCGGACGGGGTCTGTAGGAAAGTGGCACCTCGGTGGAAATGACGGGCATATGCCAACCGATCAGGGCTTCGACCACAATACGGGAGGAAATGAGCGAGGTGCTAACGCTTATTTTGGCCCTTTCAATTTGCCCGGCCTTGAAGGACGAACAGCGCAGCACTATCTGACAACTGAGCTTGGGATTGCGGCGCGGAAATTTGCCGCGGCAGACCGTAAGCCGTTCTTTTTGTACTGGCCCAATTATGCAGTCCATCTGCCTTTGCAGGCCCCGGGGCAATCCGGGAAAGAGGGGACTTACGCAGAAATGCTGCGGATCGCCGACGAAAAGATTGGCTTGATGCGCGATCAACTGAAGGCGGCCGGGGAGTACGAGAACACGATATGGATGATCACCTCCGACAACGGAGGACTGCTCTACGAGGGCAAGAGCCGGGAGGCGGTGACGAATAATCAGCCATTGCGGGCTGGAAAGGGTCACTTGTACGAGGGCGGGATTCGGGTGCCGCTGATTGTAAAAGTGCCTGGAAAAACAAAAGCCGGGCTGGAGGTGAGCGAGCGGGTTTGCGGAATCGATCTGTATCCTACCGTGCTTGAGCTGCTGGGGATGGGGAAAGCTGAAGGCATCGACGGAATCTCCTTGACGGGGCTGCTGGATGGCAGGAAGAAGAGCCTGAAGCGGGAGGCGTTGTATTGGCACTATCCGCACTACTCAAACCAGGGTGGTGTGCCAGGTGGGGTGGTGATTGAGCAGAACTGGAAGCTGATTGAATTCTACGAGACGGGGAAGTTGGAACTATTCGATTTGGATAAAGACTCTGGAGAAAAACGGAATCTGAGCGGAATCGAAAGGGGACGAGCTATGAAGATGCGAAAGCTGCTTGAGAAATGGCGGAAAGATGTTGGTGCGGTTATGCCGAAAGAAAATCCGAATTATGATCCAGCCAAAGAAGACCAGGGCCTCTTTGGGAAGGAGTTGCCTACAGGACCTCTGGCCTAGGGCAGGGCGTTGGCAACGTTTACAATGCGGCCAAAAATGGTGCTTATCGAGGGAACCACAGAGGTTGGGAAGAAGACCCAAATTGCGAGAACCATAAAGCCCACGAGGAGGGCATATTCGACTAGATCTTGCCCCTTGGTATCAAGCATGAGACGGGATAGTTGTTTTCGGGCAGCGATCAAACTTTGGTTTTGCATTTTCTAGTACTCCAGGCTCATTAGATAACTCAATACTCGGGCAAAACGCGGCTCAGTTCAACTAAGCAATACACGTAGTAGTACCTCTAATTCGCATTAGTACTTTCGTCAGGTATCAGGAAAAACACCTAAGGTTGAATCATTCGTAGCGGAGCGCTTCAACGGGATCGAGGCGAGCGGCCTTGATCGCAGGCCAGGTGCCGAAGAAGACGCCAACGGCGACGCTAACGCCGAGGCCAGCGACGATGGCCCAGAGCGGTGTGCTGCTGGGCAAGGCAGGCACAAGGGCAGCCACCAGGAGCGTGACGAGGGTGGAGACGATGATACCGATGATGCCGCCGAGAACGGTCAGGCTGGAGGCTTCCAGCAGAAACTGGAAGACGATATCCGGTTTGCGGGCGCCAAGTGCTTTACGGATGCCGATCTCGCGGGTGCGCTCGGTAACACTAACGAGCATGATGTTCATGACACCGATGCCGCCAACGAGGAGGCCGAGGCCGGAGATCGCAATAGAAACAATCACAATCAAGCCTGTGATTTTGTCGAATTGGGCGATGATCTGATCGGCAGTGGAGATGTTGAAATCGTTTTCGACGCCAAACTTGACTCCACGAATCCGGCGCATGGCTGCCTGCATTTCTTCGAAGGCCTGCTCACGCATGCCCTCCCGGGCCTTGCCGGTGAGAAAGACATTATCGGCGAAGGGGTACTTTTGCTTTGCGACAGCCAAAGGAATCTCGATATTTCGGTCTAAGCCGTTCTCACCGAAGAATCCACCTTTGGCCTTTTCGAAAACCCCAATGACGCGGAATTCAGCACCATCGACGGAAATGGTCTTCTCGACGGCCTGGCCATCAGGGAAGAGTGCTTCAGCAACACTGGGACCGATGACACAGACTCTAAGGCCCCGGGTGTCTTCATCTGGAGTAAAGACACGGCCCGCGCGGAGTTCTCGAGGCTGGACGAGATATGAGTTTGCTGAGCGGCCCTGAAGGCCAATCGTATCGCTTTCAAAACCTGGGACTTTGGCAGAAAGGGCTTTGCCACCTTGCACGGTTGGAATAAAGACTGAGACAGAGACGCGCTCGATGGCGGGGCTGGTGCGCTCGATAAATTCGGCATAACCTACCTCAATCGGACGTCGCTTCTGCTCCTTTGGAGAGCCGCCTGAATTGGGGTCACCAGAGAATCGGGAGACGAAAATAGAATCGGGGCCGAATTCTTCGAAGAATGTGACGATACCGGCCCGAAGACCGGTAAGAAGGCTGGCAACGGTAACGACAGTAGTAATTCCGATCACGATACCCAGGATTGTCAGGCCAGACCGGAAGCGGTTGGCCCAAACAGACTCGGCTGCCAGTTTGATGGTTTCAGCTACAGGAACGCTCATGGATTAGTCCGCCCTCAGTGCTTCAATCGGATCGAGGCGTGCGGCCTTGCGGGCTGGGTACCAGCCGGAGATCAGACCAACGCCGCTTGAGACGAAAACGGCCAAAAGGATATATGGGTAGGTGATTCTCATCCTCACGTCAAAGCTGCTGGTCACGACCTGAACCAGGCCCCAGGCGATAGCAATACCCATCAAGCCGCCGAGGGCGGAGATCACAAAACTCTCGGTAAGGATCTGGACGAGGATGTCAGAACTACGAGCGCCAAGTGACTTTCGAATCCCGATTTCCTTGGTGCGCTCAGTAACACTGACCAACATGATGTTCATGATGACAATGCCACCGACGACCAGTGAAATCAAGGTGATGGGTACAACTACGATGCGGATCAATCCGAGGATGTTGTCGATAAAGCCACGAATTGAATCGGGCGTGAGGAATCCAAAATTGTCTTCTTTTTTGGGGCCAAGGTGATTGCGGACGCGCATGGCAACGCGCGTGACTTCGAGAGCCTCGTCGAGTGAAAGACCGGAGCCTGCCTTGGACCTGGCGAAAATGCTCATCGACCTGGCAGGTCCATAGACCTTTTCAAAAGTTGTATCGGGAATATAAACCGAGTTGTCCTGGCTTCGACCGAGGTTGGAACCTAGTTTTTCCTGGACTCCAATAATCAAAAATTCATAGCCCCGCACCTTGATGGTTTGGCCAATGGGCGAGGCACCGGGAAAGAAGTAAGTACGGATTTCATCGCCCACAACAGCCACGTAGCTCTTGTTGCGCTCTTCCTGTTCGGTAAAGAAGCGGCCGTCGACAATTCCTACGTCGCGAATTTCAGACAGGACGGCGGATACGCCGAGGATGCTGCAGCCCTCAAGCAACCGGTCATCGCGCTTGACGTCGTCGAGACGCTGCGAGTAAGGGCTGTATTGAACCTGGTCACCGGTGGAAGATCGAAGGTAAACGAGATCTTCACGGCGGAGCTGACGGTTATTGCGTAGCAGAGCAGCGCGCTGCTTTGCGGTGAGGCGACCCACATTGGCGACCTGGGCCAAAAGGTAGGATTCGGTGCCAAAAGCTTTAGAAGTGGTTTCTTCAGCGGTGATTCCCAAACCCTCAATTCCAGCGCCAACAAGAATAACGCTGGCCACTCCGATAACAACGCCAAGAAGGGTCAGAAAACTACGGAGTCGATGCGCTTTAATCGAATCGAGGGCAAGAGACAGAGCTGTAAGGTATGACGTTGTCACAAGGCTTCTTAATTAGAGTCCGTGTTTGGCAAGAAGATCCTCAATCTGTTGAAAATCAGCGGGCTCTATATTCAGAGTAGCGGACTTGAGGACTCCATAGAGCTGACCGCGATTGCGCAGACCTACGATGGCGGAGGTGACAGCAGGGTGTCGCAAGGTCCAGGCGATGGAAAGCTCGCCAACGCTGCAATCATATTTTGCGGCAATGGCGCGAAGATCTTCCACGAAATTTAGAGTCGAGGTAAGGCGGGGCTCCTGGAAGTAAGGGCTGCGCTTGCGGAAGTCATCCTCGGGGAGATTTTCAACACGGGCTTTGGTCATGCGGCCGCTGAGGAGGCCATTCTTCATCGGCGAATAGACGAGCGTACCAACGTTGGTAGCGGCAGCATGAGGGAGGATGTTGCCCTCGATTTCGCGTTGCACTAGCGAATAGGGAGGCTGCAGCGATGTGATGGGGGCAATAGTCTGCGCCCGCTTCATCTGAGCCTCACTGAAGTTGGAGACACCGATCCAGCGCACTTTGCCCTCTTCTTTGAGTTGAGCCATCGTGGTCCAGCCCTCTTCGACGTCTTCATCTGGCTCAGGCCAATGCATCTGGTACAGGTCAATGACATCCACCTTGAGTCGACGCAGGCTCGCCTCAACTTCGCGGCGGATGGAATCGGCTTTGAGGCTCTTGCCGATCTCGCCCTTTTCATTCCAGATTCGAGCGCACTTGGTGAAAATGTATGGCTTTTGCGACAGGCCTTCTACTGCCTTGGCGACCACCTCTTCCGAATGGCCAAGTCCGTATACGGCTGCAGTGTCGATCCAGTTCATGCCCGCCTCGATTGCGGCGCGAATTGCGTCAACTGACTCGTTGTCGTCCTGATGGCCCCATCCGAAGGCCCAGCCCCCTCCGCCGATTGCCCAAGCTCCAACTCCCAGCGGGGTGATGTTCAGGTCGCTATTTCCAAGCTGTTTCGTCTGCATAAGTTTAAGTTCATTCGCTAGTGTAGCGAAGGCACTTTGGGTGAAGTGTAGGAAAATACAGGACTTGCGCTGCCATAAACATTAAGCTTTGTTAAGTACTGGGCCACTTGTTCTAGTAGTAAATCGATATTTGGGGGTACGAGTACCGGATTGACTTCAAACAATCTGGCCTCAAACTGGATACAGGTGATTGTGATGGAGGAGAAAGCCCTCAGAATCATCCAGTTGGAGGGAATTTAGTTTGACGACGTTATCAATTGAACAAACACAACCGCTGGGCGTGGAAGAGGCAATGGAGAATGCTTCCTGGCTTGACGGGAGGCAGGGAATCGTCGATTTGACCTGGCGCTCTGGTTTGCTGGAGCAGATTCGATCCTACGTTGGTTCTACTTATGTCAGCCGCAGTGGTAAGGGTGAAGAATTGGGTGGGCTCCTGTTTGGATACAGGAATTTTGAGTCTGTGCAGGTGTTGGCCTGGAGGCCGATTTCCCGGGGCAAAGACTCCACTTCACACTTCTATCTAAATTCCAAAGAAGAACAGTTACTGCGAAAAACGATCGAGAATTCCAAGACGGATGCTTCACTGAAATCGATGGAAGTATTGGGGTGGTTCCGCTCCAGAACCAAGGGCGAACCGGACCTTGAAGAGCATGACGTCAAATTTCATGAGAAGTTCTTTGATCGCGCTTCCCAGTTTGCAATGATTATTCGTCCGAGCCACCAGCGACCGGCAGAAGCGGCAATCTACATTCGGAACCGGCAAGATCTTTTCGAACTGAGAAATCCAAGTACCAGACTTTCGTTGAAGCCTGGGCCAGTTGCATTGGAAATCAAATCCACGTCTGGAGACTCTATTCCGGGAGTCTTGCTTGAAGAAACTAGCACCGTGAAAACAAGCCGATTGCCGTGGCTGCAGGCAGCCGCAGTCATCATCGCAGCATCTATCGTTACCGTTGGTCTTGTATGGCTGTTGCAGTGGAATACTGGCAGGCAAGAGTCAGCAAAGGAAACTGTTGGACTGGGCTTTGAAATTTCCATTGACGGAAACCAGCTGAAGGCAAAATGGAATCCGGCATCGTCTCTGGTTCAGAGTGCAGATACGGCGCAACTGTTTCTGGGTGAGGATCGCCTTCAGTTAAGCCACTCTGAACTGGCACAAGGCTATTTGACGGTTCCAATGAAATCCGATGGCCACGGCGATACCGGGATCAGCCTGAAGGTTGGGGACCGGGAAGAATTCGCTCAGTTGGTGGCAAGCGCAAGATAAAAAATTAGCTCTTAGTTGAATCGCTCCTCATCAAGCTAACTGAAAGAAAGATCTTTCGTAAATGATAAGGAGAACTTCAATGAAGAAGGCGTTTCTTGCTACTTTTCTGCTTTTGACCTCTGCGAGCTTCAGCTTTGCTGCTGACATCGTTGATACCGCTGTCGCCGCTGGCAGCTTTAAGACCCTGGTTTCACTCGTGAAGGCCGCTGGCCTCGTGGACACGCTCAAGAGCGCTGGCCCTTTCACCGTGTTTGCCCCAACCGACGAAGCATTTGCCAAGGTCCCCAAGGCCACGATGGACATGCTCGCTGCTAACCCTGACAAGCTCAAGGCCGTTTTGACCTATCACGTTGTCGGAGCCAAAGTAATGGCCGCTGACGTGAAAACAGGCCCTGCAAAGACCGTCAATGGACAGTCTGCCAAGCTCACTGCCAAGGGTGGCAAGGTTATGATCGACAAAGCCAATGTTGTCAAGGCTGACATCGCTTGTGACAATGGCGTGATCCACGTGATCGACGCTGTAATCCTGCCGAAGCTGTAAGATTTAGTTAGTAAGTGAAAAGGCCCACTCCAACCGGAGTGGGCCTTTTTGCTATTGTCTCAACGAAACACCGGACATGTCAGGTGGTTTCTGGATTTCCAGCAGATCCAGAATCGTTGGAGCAAGATCTCGAAGGCTTCCGCGCAGGTTTGGAGCATCCGTGCGCAGAGTCTTGTGAGTTTCCTCAACGATCACGACAGGCACCGGGTTGGTGGTGTGATAGGACACATCTGTGGTTTCGACTGCCTTTTTTGCAGCTTCGAATACGCCAGAGTGGCCGACCATATCCGGGTTGGCAAAGTTCACGATGATAACGCCGTACTTCTTTGATTCAATCGCTTTGACCACAACATCTGAGACGCCTTCAGCCGACATTTCAGGCATCAGATCGTAGGTTGCAACCTTTGGTGAAGCAACCATCTCGCGGGCCTCGCCGTTGTAGGGCTTCTCGACACCGCCGTTAAAAAAGAAGGTGACGTGAGGATACTTCTCGGTCTCGGCTACACGCAGGTTTGCAACTCCGTGATTGGCTAACCATTCACCTAAAACATTCTGGTGCGACTCTGGTTTGAAGACGAAGGGGTGAGTAAAGGTGCGGTCATACTCGGTCATCATCGTAAAGCGAAGCTGATTCCCTTTGGTGAGCCGCTCGGTAATCTCGCGGGCTCGATCTGCACGGTAATTGAAGAAGATGCAGGAATCGCCTTCTTCGATCAGGCCAACAGGCGTGTTGTCGGCGTTGACGATCGTGACCGGGGCGACAAATTCATCGGTGACATCGGCAGCATAACTGTCGAGCATGACTTGTAGCGGCGACTGGCTCGTCTTGGGTGCTCCAGTAGTCATCGCAACGGCAGCTTGTTCGACACGCTCACAGCGCTTGTCGCGATCCATAGCGTCGTAACGGCCCATGACTGAGGCAATCTTCGCAGACCCAAGATGCTTCTGAAGGTCTTCGATGAAACCGGCTCCAGATTGAGGAGGAGTATCGCGCCCATCCATGAAGCAATGGACGTAAATTTCAGCCACACCTTCGCGTTGAGCCATATCAATCAAAGCGTAGAGATGAGTGTTGAGCGAATGCACGCCACCATCGCTAACCAGGCCCATCAGATGCAGACGTCTGGTCTTCATCGCGGCCTTGAGTTCAGGTAGCTGAAAGAAATCGCCAGTCTCGATGGCATGGTCAATACGAGATACATCCATCCGGATGATCCGTCCCGAACCGATATTCAAGTGGCCTACTTCGCTGTTGCCCATTTGTCCGACGGGCAGGCCCACCCAGGGGCCGGAAGCTTCAATCAGAGTATGCGGATTGGCCGCCCACAACCGGTCGAAGTTCGGTTTGTGGGCGGCCATCACTGCATTGCCTTCTGATTCCTCGCGCCAGCCAAAGCCATCCAGGATGGTGAGAACAACCAGATCAGGCTTGGACATTATTGCTTGAACGCTTTCTTGCCAAGATATCTGGCAGAAGAACCAAGCTCTTCTTCGATGCGAAGGAGTTGGTTGTATTTGGCAATACGGTCTGTGCGAGAGGCGGAACCTGTCTTGATCTGGCCGCAACCGGTGGCAACGGCGAGGTCGGCGATGAAGGTATCTTCGGTTTCGCCAGATCGGTGCGATGCCATTGAGGTGTAGTTTGCATTGGCTGCCATCGCCATTGCATCGAGTGTCTCGGTGAGGGTACCGATCTGGTTCACCTTAATCAGGATCGAGTTTGCGATCCCCATCGAAATGCCCTTGGCCAGGATCTGGGTGTTGGTGACAAATAGATCGTCGCCGACGAGTTGGATCTTCTTGCCCAGACGGTCGGTAATCGTCTTCCAGCCATCCCAATCGTTTTCGTCGAGGCCGTCTTCGATCGAGATAATCGGATACTGATTGACCCAGCTTTCCCAAAGAGCGACGATCTCGTCGGAGGTGTATTCGCTGTTGTCGCTCTTTTTGAATACGTACTTCTTCTTGGTCTTGTCGTACATCTCAGAAGCGGCGCAATCGAGGGCAATTGCGATCTGATCGCCAGGAGTGTAACCGGCCTTGACGACAGCTTCGAGGATCACGTCGATGGCTTCCTGGTTGGACTTAAGCGAAGGAGCAAAGCCGCCTTCGTCACCAACTGCGGTGGAATAACCCTTCTTCTTGAGAACACCCTTGAGAGCGTGGAAGGTTTCCGCTCCCATGCGCAGGGCTTCGCGGAAGCTTGTTGCACCGATCGGAGCAATCATGAATTCCTGTGGATCGACCGAGTTGTCGGCGTGCGCGCCACCGTTGATGATGTTCATCATTGGGACGGGCAGGATCGAAGCATTCACGCCACCAAGGTAGCGGTAGAGAGGCGTCATCAAGCTGGCAGCGGCAGCGCGTGCAGTGGCCATTGAGACAGCGAGGAGTGCATTGGCGCCGAGGTTTGCCTTGTTATGGGTTCCATCGAGCGAGATCATCAGGCGATCGATTTCAGCCTGACGAGTAGCATCGAGGCCAAGGAGGTTCTTGCCCAGGACTTCGTTGATATTGGCGACAGCGCGCAGCGTGCCTTTGCCGAGGTAACGATCCTTGTCGTCATCGCGAAGCTCTACGGCTTCGTGTTCGCCTGTGGAGGCACCACTCGGTACAGCGGCGCGGCCAATTGAGCCATCCGCAAGCAAGACATCAGCTTCAACAGTAGGGTTGCCGCGCGAATCGAGGATCTCGCGGCCAGTGATTTTCACAATTTCGGTCATTGCTACTATTGTCGCGTATGCGCGGCGGCAATATGATGTAGGCCATGACTCATCTCCTTGTCGTTCTTCTAGCCGGACTGGGACAAACAATTCAGGAAGGCCGGACCATCAGCAATCTTCTGGCCGCAGACCTCAACGGAGATGGTCTGGCTGATCTCACGATCCAGACGGCTGACGGTTATGGAGTGCATTTGAACCGTGGACGGTTTCGCTTCGAAGCGCTCAACAAGATTAGGGGTATCGGAGTGGGAGAACCGGGCGGCATGGCGCTGGCCGACGTAAACGGGGATGGCCGGCTTGACTTGATCACCGGCAGCCACGACAGCTACAGAATCGCTATATTGCTTGGGGATGGTAAAGGCGCCTTTCAGGCTGCGCCGGGATCCCCGCTGGTGCCACGTAAGGGTGGGAAGCCACACAATCATAGCCTCGCAGTTGCCGATCTGAATGGGGATCGCATTCCTGATATCGCCTCGGCCAATATTGGCGATGGGGACCTTACTCTGATGCTCGGCGATGGCAAGGGTGGATTCCGGGAGGCTGCAAATTCACCACTCAAGATGGGCGCAGGTGCCTACCAAGTGAAGATAGCCGACATCAATCAGGACGGGCTTCCAGACCTGCTGGTCGCAAGTACCGATGATCGAGGCCCTGACCTACTGGTGGCTCTGGGAAAGGGCAAGGGCAATTTCGAGCTGGTACACGGCCCTGAGGAGCAAAACCACAAATTCAGATCCTCTCAACTTGAAATCACAGATTGGGATGGGGACGGTAAACTGGACGCGCTGGTAGGACCTGACAACGATGGAAGGCCGCATGTGTTGCCTGGTGACGGCAAGGGCGGCTTCCGCCGTTTGCAGAAAGCATTGCCAGGCCAGGGCCGAACGTGGCAGTTTCAGGTTTTGAATAGCGTGATCGTGGCTGCAGCCGGAGATCACATAGACGTGATTCACGGAGAAACAGTCAAACGCATCGAGGCTGGTGGCTCAACCTGGAATCTGATTGTTGCCGATTTCGATGGGAATGGAAAGCCGGATGTTGCCGCAGTCTCAGGCGTTGAGGTGCGTATTCATTCTCTCGATGGCTTCATCGATCTCGGCGGTCGATTTGAAGCCGATCGTAACAGCGTCCACCTTGCCAAACTGCATCACAAACTTGATTGAAGCATCTCGCTGCTCGGGAGTGATGAATTTGCCTTCGCCCATGATCTT
Organism: Acidobacteriota bacterium; assembly: GCA_026394095.1. Lineage (GTDB taxonomy): Bacteria > Acidobacteriota > Terriglobia > Bryobacterales > Bryobacteraceae > Bryobacter. Next base: position 13,784 of record JAPKYY010000949.1, read on the forward strand.
CATGCCCAAAACGCCAGTTCCCTGGGCGTGCACCTTCTCGATTGTGGGCAAGACTTCAGAGCGGTCCCCAGGGACATTGGCTTCGTCGCGCAGATTGTCCATGCGGGTTCCATCATGGTTTACGCGCATCAGTGCGACATCGAGCCAATTGTTGCCCGCATAGGCACGAATCGGCTGCAGGCCATGGCCGGAACAACCGTGGCAGCGGATCAACTGCTTGTGCTTGGCTTCTGAGAGTGCGTCGCGCAAAGCTTCGAGTTCCTTCGGCCAAGTTGTCGTTTTGACGTTATGAAGAAGGAAGATGTCGAAGTAGTCGCTGTTGAGTTCGCGGCGGAAGCGTTCGATGTCGTCCATCGGCTTATAGCCTTCACGGGCGGCGTTCTGCCACCGGAGTTTGGTCATCAACCGGTAGTTCTCGCGCGGAATTCCTTTGAGCGCTTCAGCCAGCATCTCGTGCATCTGATCGTAGTTGTCGGCAGATTCAAAGAAGCGGATGCCGCGATCATAAGCGTGGCGGACGAGGCGGGTAAATTCCTTTTGGCCCAACTCGCGCTGGATGCGGCCGCCGTGAGTGCCTGTGCCAAAGGCAAGGCGAGTCACCTTCACGTTCGTCTTGCCGAGGGTGACCCAATCGGTTGCAGAACGCTTTGCTGCCTGCAATTGAGGAAGAGCTGTGGCAGCGGCGGCACCAGCAGTCACCTTTAAGAGATCACGACGCGAGAAATTTGACATGCCGATATTGTATCGGATCGCAACTACCAGGCAGACTCGGGATCTTTGCCTTCTTCATGCGTGCAAGGAGCCCAGACCAGAGCAGTAAAACCGATTGCGATGTTGGTCTTCTTCGGTTTGATCGAAACGGTTTCAACCTGAGCATTTCCCGAATCGAGCTTCGCTGTGATTGCGGCCACGGCGGCTTCCACTTCCTGCTCCATCTGGGCGATTTGGGCCTGAACCGCTTCAACGGTATCTCCAGCGCGGCCAACATCACCTTGCTCCTTAAGCACCTTGCCTGCCTGCTTGGCAGCGGTGGCAGCCTTGCCGATATTGGTTTTAGAAAGGGCACTGCCACGGCCAAACATGGCACCAAGGACACCGCCAAGAATACTGATGCCCGTGCTGACCATTTCACTCGATCGCTGTTGTTCCTGAACCTGTTTGGCAGCCTCAGCCTTTCGCAACCGTTCGGTGAGCATATCGAGCTTGGGGCGATATTTGGTTCGAATCTTCTCGACCTCTGCATCGCGCTCTTCATGCAGTTCATGAGAGATGCGGGCCCTGAAGTCAGACTCGGATTCCCCGGGATGAGAGAACGCCTTCAGATCAGGGACAGTAAAGATCTCTAGCGATTCGTTGGCATAGATGTGGGTAACCAGGTCTTTCTGCCAGCCGGTGTAGCTCTTTACTTTGGTTGCCGCTCCCGAGAGTTCAGCGTAGCCGATGCCCTCTGCCGGGGTGCCTTCAAGCTCATCCGGATGAATATCGGCGACCTGACCTTCGGCCCATTCAACAGGAGTATTGTCATCCTTGACCGGTGTGAGGTAGACGCGATCAACAGACTCGTCGATACCGGATTTGGTGTCGTTAAAGCGAATCTTTGCGGCAACACACATGTGGGGGAAGTACATGAGGTCTTTGCTGGTAGACCGTGCGGCGAGGAATTTCTGGAGTACTTCGGGAGGAAGCACTGGCCGGGCAGCAGCGGGGGCAAGCGCGGGGATCTTCGCGCCAGGCTTGGCCTCGGCAACGGGGTCGGGTTGAGGACCCTTTGCAGTCAGGCTCTTGATCTGGTCACGAGTAAGCGGGCCGCGCAGGTAGCTCAGCGCCCATCGTGTCTGAAAGATGGTTGGTGTGTTGTTGTGAACGTTGTTGAGGTAGAAAACACGTTTGCCAAGACTGGAGAGAATGCGTTCTGTGCGCGCAGCATCAAAGGCCATTCCAGCCTGAGCGCTTGCGCCACTGAGGCCCTCCATCAAGCGGGCCTTGTCACGCTCAGTCTGCAGGCGCCCGATAAACCATGTGCCGCAATTGGCGAGGCCTTTGTAATCGAGGTCGACGGGGTTTTGTGTAGCAAGGACAATACCAACGCCAAAGGCGCGAGCCTGCTTGAGCAGGGTGAGAAGTGGCTTCTTGGTGGGTGGGTTTCCGAGAGGGGGGAAGTAGCCAAAGATTTCATCCATGTAGAGCAAGGCACGAAGACTTGATGTGCCAGCCTGCGTCCGAACCCAGCCGAGGAATTCATTGAGCAGCAGTGCGACAAAGAACATGCGCTCCTGATCGTTCAAGTGAGCAATCGAAATCACCGAGACACGAGGCTTACCCTGCGGATTCCGAAGCAGCTTGCCGATATCCATTCCTTCGCCTTCCATCCAGGCGGCAAAACCGGGGCTGGCGAGGAGATTGTTCACCTGCATGGCCAGGGCAAAGCGATCCTTGGCAGGGAAGAAACTATCGATATCGAGGACACCGATTTTCTTGAAGGGTGGTTCCTGAACCTGGCTGATGATCGCGGCAAGATCGAGGCTCTTGCCTTCGGCCCAATTGCTCTGGAAGATCTGTGACAAGAGGATGTGTTCGCGGCTTTGCAGTGGATCTGCATCAATGCCAAGCAGGCTCAGAACGGCAGTAGCGGCGTTGGAGATGCGATCGGTGAACATCTCGCGGTCTTCCATCAGCTCCTCAGGTGGAGCTTCAAAACTCTTGAGGATTGAGAGTGGACGGCCCATTCGCGAACCTGGTGTGAAGATCGTGAATTCGGCAGCCTGACCCATACGGCGGATGCGTTCGCCGTCCTGCTGCCAATCGCCGAGGCCCTTGGTCCAGATCTCGGATTGCTGTTTGGCAAAATCAGCGGGGCTCAACTGCGCCTGTTGCGCTTCATCCGGATTCACCCACGGTTCGAAGTCTGCTGGCTTGAGGTCGGGAAACTGCAGAAGCAAGTTTCCGAGATCGCCCTTAGGATCGATCACAATCGCAGGAATGCCGTCGAGCGCAGCTTCTTCAAGCAATGAAACGCAAAGGCCCGTTTTGCCGCTGCCAGTCATGCCTACACAGACAGCGTGCGTTACGAGGTGCTTCGACTCATAGAGAACAAGGTTTCCCTTGCGCTGCTTGCTGTCGAGATCAAATTCTTCGCCGAGGTAGAAAACCCCAAGTCCTTCAATGTTGGCCATCGAGGATAGTATCTCTTAACCGGCTGCCGATGAGAATCCAGCTCAGCACGGCCGCGCCATAAAGACCTGCCATGACATAAAGCGGAATGGACCAATCGCCGAACCACTGCACCAGATAGGCGAGCACAATTGGGCTCAGCGTGCCACCGACTTGGCCGGCGGTGTTCATCGTCGCCGTCATTACTGCCGAGTTCTGCTTGCCAACATCGATGCAAAGCGAGAAGGCGGCCCCGAGGGTAAACATGCTCACGCCGTAGCTCAAGGCAATCAAGCCGGCAGCGAACTGGGGATCTTCAACGCGGGCAGCAAAAAACATGGCCGTCATGGAGATGGAGTAGGCAGTGCCGGCAACACCGGCTCGTCCCCAGGAGAGGCCCATGCGTTTGGTGACGACATCGGTTACATAACCACCGCAAAGAGAAGCCGTCGCGGCAATCAACATGGGCAGCCCGGCGAACACTTCCATTTGTCCCTTGCTCATGCCGCGGATCTCAACCAGATAGGTTGGCAGCCAGGTAATGATGAAGTAAGTGCCCCAGGAATTGGCAGCGTGGCTGATGCAGATCGGGATAACGACCGGCAGCTTGAAGACATCGCGCCAATTACCGTGCCCTTCTGCAGGGAGACCTCGTTCGCGCTCAATCATGGCTACTTCTTCAGGCGATGTACCGGCCTTGTCTCGAGGTTCATCCCGGAACCACAACCACCAGGCGAGAGACCACACGAAGCCTACCAACCCGAAAACCAGAAACACATAGCGCCAGGGCCTCATTGAGCTGAGCCAGCCCACCAGCTTTGGTGTAAAGGCACCCGCGAGGAATGCGCCCGAGAAGAATATTCCTTGAGCCTTGCCGCGTTCGCCGGCGGGAATCCAGCGGGAGAAGACGCGGCCGACACAAGGCCAGGCCCCGGCTTCGCCGACTCCAAACAGGAAGCGAATCACAAGTAGGGAGAGATAGCTCCAGGCGGCTGCCGTTGCCATCGTAAACGCGCTCCACCAGGCAACGATTCGAGTGAGTACGCCGCGGCAGCCAATCCGGTCGGCCCAGGCTGCAGTTGGAATTTCAAAGGCTGCGTATGCAATGGTGAAGGCACTGAACAC
>JAPKYY010000351.1 GCA_026394095.1 Acidobacteriota bacterium
GTGGTGCGTGGCTTCTCGAAATATACGCGCATCAGAGTCAGAAGCTGCCCATCAAATGGTTTGGCCATCTCCTGCAACCGGCCGCCATACTCAATCGCCGCATCCACATCATGAATCGAGCAGGGCCCAACAACCACCACTAGACGCGGGTCGCTGCCATGGATGATTTCGTGCAGTGCAGCACGGGTGTCGATGATCTGTCGCCTTAGTTCTTCTGTGGGCTGGAGGTCTTTTAGAATCTCAACCGGCGGGGTAAGTTCGCGTATGCCGCGAATGCGGACGTCGTCTGTACGGAATGGCATGGGAGGTGTCTAACGAATCCCCTATTTTACTAGGCTTGGAGGGCCTAATGCTCGCTACAATAACGAAATGATTCTCCAACTCTCGGTGGTGCTATGCCTCGCGCAAACGCAACCCATCGAAAGAAAAGACGCTATTACCGTCTCGGCAGAAGCAGGGAAAAAGGAATCGCTCGACCTTGTGCCCCAGCGCGTCAACTCAATCTCACTGGAGCGTCTGCGCGAAAGAGTCTCAATCGGCTTGAACGACGCCTTCCGCGAAGAGATTGGGCTCGAAACACAGCGTACTTCAACCTTCATGGGGGGAATCTACATCCGCGGTCTCACCGGCAACAAGGTTGTGGTGTATCGGGATGGCGTGCGCTACTCCACATCGGCAGCGCGGGGTGGCGTCAGCACTTTCTTTAACTTGCTCGATTCAGACGGCATCGACCAGGTTGAAGTCCTCCGCGGCCCCAACAGTGCTCAATATGGCAGCGACTCCCTTGGCGGCGTCCTCAGTGTTATCTCACGAAGCCCTGACAAACTTGGCCCACGCCTAGAATGGACCCCCTTCTACTCGAGCGCCTCCAACACCTTCGGCAACGGCCTCACGCTGGCCCGCACCTTTGCCCGCGGCGGCATCATGCTTCGAGGCAGCTCACAACGAGTCAACACCCTGCGCACAGGGCAGGGGCTAGATAGCCATTCAGCCATAACCCGCTTCCTCAACCTGCCATCCAGCGTCGCCTACAGCCGCCAGCCCGACAGCGCCTTCACTCAATACGGCGCCAGCCTCCACGGTCAGCTCAAAGAATCCAAATCAGCCGACTGGATCTTCCACTACGAGCGCGACCAGCAAGACGGAGCCAAACGTACCGACCAGCTACTGGGCGGCGACGGAGCCCGCCTCGCCGCAGTAGCCAACATCATGGGAGACTTCGCCTACCTCCGAAACAACCGCAGCAACTTCGCCGGCTTCGACCTGGTAAGCGCCTCTCTCAGCTATGCCGCACAACGGGAAGAACGCATCAACCAGGCCAACCCCACTGCCCGCATCCAGCGCCAATACGAACGCACCCGCACCTGGGGTACACAAGCCCAAGCCGCCAAACGCATCTGGCAAAACGATCTCTACTTCGGCGGCGAAGCCTATTTCGACAGCCTCAAGAGCCCCGCACAAAACACCCTGCCACGCATTGCCGATGGTGCAACCTACAAGCAATACGGCATCTACGCGCAAGACAGCGTGCTGCTCTGGCAACAGCGCCTGCGCTTGAGCGGCGCAGTCCGCTGGGGCGGCGGCCAGTTTGAAACTCTCACTTCCAACGCCTGGACCGGCCGCATCGGCGCAGTCCTCCGTCCCAACAACTGGCTCTCCGTTCATAGCTATCTAAGCCGCGGCTTCCGCGCCCCCAGCATGACCGACCTCGGCGCTCGTGGCCTTCAAGGCAACGGTAGCTTCGAAGCCCTCCCTCCAGCAGGCTTGCGCCCCGAGCTCAGCGACAACGTCGACCTCGGCTTCCGCATCAAAGGCCGCAAGCTCGTCTGGGAACTTACCGGCTTCCGTTCTCGCATCAGTAACGTGATCGTCTCGCAAATTCTACTGCTGCCCCAGGGCGCGGTCGGCCAGATCATCTCCGGTGAGCGTGTAGTCAACCAGCGTGCCGACGGCGCCGTCTTTGTAGCTGTCTCAAACTCTCCCGTCACAGCCAAACGCAACCAGGACGCCGCCATCTATAAGGGCATCGAACAACGCCTCGAATGGTCGCCCCGCCGAGGCCTCACCTTTGAAGAAGGTTTCACCTGGCTCCGTGCGGACGATCCTGCAAACGGTCGCGTCCCCAACATTGAAGCCACCTACCCGCCCGCCATGGGCTACCTCAAACTTCGATGGAACCCCGCCGCCAGGCGCTTCTGGGTCGAACCCTATTGGACCCTCAACGACCGGCAGAATCGTCTCAGCGAACTCGCCCTCAACGACCGCCGCATTGGCGCTCCCCGCACCCGAGCCCAAATCGCCACCTTCTACAACAACAACCCCACACTCGCCGCCCTCTCTCCGCTCACACTCACTCAACTGCAGGACCGCCTCGGCGGCACCCCCCTCTTCCCCGCCCTTCCCGGCTACGGCGTCATCGGCCTGCGTGGAGGATACAGCTTCACCGATCAGCTCAGCCTCTTCCTCGATGCCGCAAATCTCGCGGATAAAAACTTTCGCGGCATGAGTTGTGGCGTCGACGGCCCCGGACGTGGAGTATCCTTACAACTTCGATGGCGATTCTAGAACGGCTCGAAACCTACTTCGAATTCAAAGCTCTCAACACCAACTGGCGCACTGAGATCCTGGCCGGGGCCACGACCTTTATCACGATGGCCTACATCCTCTTCGTGAACCCGTCGATCCTCGCCGAAACCGGCATGCCCTTCGGCGCGATCACTGCCGCCACCTGCCTCAGTGCCGCCTTCGGCAGCATCCTCATGGGCGCCTACGCCCGCTACCCGATCGCACTCGCCCCCGGCATGGGCCTCAACGCCTACTTCACTTATGTAGTCGTCAAGGGCATGGGCGTCAAGTGGGAAGTCGCCCTCGGCGCTGTCTTCCTCTCCGGCATCGCATTTCTTCTCTTAACCCTAACCGGCCTCCGTCAAAAGATCGTTGAAGCGATGCCAGCCGAACTCTATTCCGCAGTCGCCGTCGGCATTGGCCTCTTCATCGCCTTCATCGGCCTCAAGAATTCCGGCATCATCATCCCAGACCCCGCCACCACCGTCACCCTCGGCAACCTCCGCGCCCCCAACACCCTGCTAGCCCTCGCTGGCCTGTTTGTGATGGCCACCCTGATGGCCTGGGGCGTCCGCGCAGCCATGCTCATCGGCATAGTTGGCACTAGCGTCACGGCCATGATCTTCGGTGTCGTCCAGTGGAAGTGGCAACCCAGCTACCTTCCACAACTGGGCGAGACCGCCTTCCACCTCGACCTGCCCGGAGTGCTGAACCTCGGCCTCTTCGAAATCGTCTTTGTCTTCCTCTTCGTCGACCTCTTCGACAACCTCGGCACTCTCGTTGCAGTCGGCAAAAAGGCTGGCCTGCTCAATAGCGACAACAAAATCCCGCGCGTTGGCCGCATCCTCACCGTCGATTCCCTCGCCACCATGTTCGGCTCACTCACCGGCACCTCCACCGTCGTCAGCTATATCGAAAGCGCTTCAGGCGTCGCCGCCGGAGGCCGCAGCGGCGTTACAGCCATCGTCACCGGCCTGCTCTTCCTGGTCGCTCTCTTCGCCGTACCGCTCGTTGGCGTGATCCCTGCAGCCGCCACCGCGCCTGCCCTCATCCTCGTCGGCAGCCTCATGATCTCCCACGCTTCTGAGATTCAGTGGAGCGATGCAGAAACCGCCATACCCGCTTTCCTCACCATCGTCACCATCCCCTTAAGCTTTTCCATTGCCAACGGCCTCGCCTTCGGCTTCATCGCCTACACGCTTCTCAAAGTCGCCCGAGGCAAGGGTGCGCAGGTCGGCTGGCTTGTTTATCTTTTAACGACACTTTTTATCGTGCGCTTCATCTATCTAGGTAAGGGATGATCAATTAGATGTTTCAACTCGGCTGGCTCTGGAGCGATCCGCTCAAGGTAGGCGTCACTGCGCCCTCTTTCAAACTCAAAGATCAGGACGGAAACCTGGTCGACCTCGCAAAGCTGCGCGGTAAAAACGTAATCCTGGTCTTCTACCCGGCTGACGACACCCCCGGTTGAACCAAGCAAGTATGCGACATCCGCGACAACTGGTCTCGCGTGAAGTCGAAGAATGCCGTAGTTTACGGTATCAACCCTGGCTCCGCCGAAAGCCATAAAAAATTCGTCGATAAGAACAAACTCGAGTTTCCACTGCTGGTAGACGAAGGGCAGGAAGTCGCCCGTCTCTACAGCGCCCACGGTCTTTTCGTGAAGCGAACCGTCTACCTGATTGACCCCGAAGGCATCATCCGCTTCGGCACCAGAGGCATGCCGTCGCCGCTCGAAATCCTCAAGCACGCAAAGTAGCGCGTATAGCGGCCTTCTCCTCTTCGCAATAACGCCCCCTTCTCAACCATATCGGCAAGGTCGCGAGTGGCCGAGGCCGGGGAGGCTCCTGTAATCGCCGCATAGTTGCCAGCGCTCAATCCGCCCTCAAAACCCTCAGGCCCTTCACGAAGGATACGAAGCAGCGCCTTTTGCTGCCGCTCGTTCAATTGATTGCGCAGCCGGTCCAGGAGCTTGGCCTTCTCAATAAGAAACTCGATAGAAATTGCTGTCCGGCTCTGAGCCTCGAATACGATCCCTGCAAACCAGTTCAGCCAAACAGTGATTTCATTGCCCTGATTGGCGGCCTCAAGCGCCGCGTAATACTCCTTGCGATGGATAAGAATTGTGGCAGCCAATGCGGTCAAAGTGGGTTGTCCCACCGATTGCGCCAAAGCCTTCTCTGAGATCGCTCGGCCAATTCGCCCATTGCCATCTTCAAATGGGTGAATCGACTCGAAATAGAGATGCGCAATCCCCGCCCGTGTCAACGCCGGCAAGCCTTCTATTCCACCGGGTGCAGTGCGGTTAAACCACTCGATAAAGCGGCCCATCTCACCTGGCACCCGCACTGAAGGCGGTGCCTCAAAGTGTACTTTGGGAGAATGAAAACCACCCGATACTACCTGCATCGACTCTTCGTCTCGCGTACAGATCCACCACGAGCTCCGAGATACCCCGCTCAGCGGGTTTCACTCGCCGTTTGTCGCTACCCAAACCCAGTTGCCTGCGAATGGAAGATTGAACACTGGCCCGGTCCAGAAACTCGCCCTCAATTTCAGAACTGGTCAGCGCCTCCTGACTCATCGCTTCGATCGTAATCTGCTCTCGATCTGTCGAATCAAGATGTTTCACCGTCCCGGCAAAGGATCCACACCCAAGCAGGAACTGCTCCTCAGCCCTGCGCAGGCTAGAGGCGTCCCAGGTGAATTCCGGCCAATCGGGTTTTTGCCAGTTCCAGATCATGAGCGATAGAACTCTATTCTATCGCTCAAAATACTGCCACTTCTTGATCGATAGGCTAAGGCACCAGAATAGGGAAGGTTCCGACATTGCCACGCGTCTTCCGCGCCAAGGTCTCGGCCCTCGCCTTGCGCACCTCAGCCGGGAAGCCAGCCAATAATGTTTCGAGCTTAGCCGTCATCTCGCGCACCACCTCCGGGCGCTCCGGCGCAATGTCGTAGCTCTCCGCCGGGTCAACGGACAAGTCATAGAGCTCGGCACTGGCCAGCGGCAAATTCACTCGCCCGCCCGCCGGCGCTGGACTATACACCTGCGAGTTGTAACGCGCCACGTGCAACTTGTAATTCCCCTTGCGGATGCACTGCGCATGCCAGCCGTCAAAATAGAGCAACGCCTCGCGCTCAATCGAAGTCTGCTTTCCGCTCAGCACCGGCCAGAGGTCGATACCATCCAGAGGCTTCCCAGGCAACTTCGCCCCAGTCAACTTGGCAAAGGTCGGCAGCATGTCCATCGTCGAAACAAGAGCGTCCGAGACCTTGCCAGCCGCAACGCTCCCCGGCATGCTTACAATCATCGGCACCCTAACTCCACCTTCGAGCGTCGCGCCCTTGCGCCCACGCAAGCTACCGGGCGAGCCCTGAAACCACGGGCCATTGTCAGAAGAAAACACAACAAGAGTGTCCCGCTCCAGCCGATGCTTCTTCAGTGTCGCAAGCAACTGCCCGACGCTCCAGTCCAACTCTTCCACCACATCGCCATACAAGCCCAGTGGCGACTTACCCCGAAACGCCGCCGAAGCCGCCATCGGAATATGCGGATAGGTATGAGGCATGTACAGAAAGAACGGCGTATCCTTGCTGCTCTCGATAAATCGCACCGCCTGCTCGGTATAGCGGGGTGTCAGCGTCTCAAGCGTCGCCGTCTCCTCAACCGTCTCCACCTTGCCCGGCACGCTGTGCAGCAGCGGTCTCGGTGTCATGTCGTTGCTATAGGGAATTCCGTAATACTCATCAAAGCCGCGGTTGGTCGGCAGAAACGCTTCGTTGTGCCCCAGATGCCACTTGCCCACGCACATCGTCTTGTAGCCTTCGGGCTTCAGCATCTGCGCGATATGCGTCTCCCCGTCAGGCATGCCCTCTTTGTCGTAGGGAAACAAAACCCTCGGCACGCCCACGCGCGTCGGATATCGCCCGGTCAACAAAGCCGCCCGCGACGGTGAACATACGGGATTTGCCGACAGGCAATGCGTAAAGCGCATCCCTTCCCGCGCGAGACGATCCAGATTCGGAGTACGGATCTTACTGCCATAGCAGCCCAGATCACCGTAGCCCAAATCATCGGCATAGATCAGGATTATATTCGGCTTCTTGCGCGGAGCCGCAATCGCAGCAACCCCAAGCTGCCCCAGTAATGTGCGTCGGGTGAGAACCATCACTATTTTTTCTTGCAGCTAAACGTGCCGCTAGCTTGGCCCACCAGGTCTAGCTTCCCTTTGATCGTGTCGCCAGTGACAGTGCCCTCATACGAGAAGGAGAATGTCAGTGTTAAGAGGAAAAACTTCATAGCTAAATAATATAGGCCTCCCTTGCGGGAGGCCCATATTTTTTCTAAATCGTTTTTCGCGATTAGAAGCTGTAACGAAAGCTAACCTGCAAGTTGCGTTCGCTGCTCTTGCCGGTAACCTGGCCCAAAGTTGCGGAGGTGGGGTTAGTATCCACACCACCCCAGTTCGGGTGATTGATCCAGTTGAAGCCTTCTGCCCGGAAGGTCAGAGCCTGACGCTCTGTAATCCGGAAGGCTTTGAACAATGCGAGGTTCCAGTTCATGAAGCCGGGGTTGTTGAACCCGATCGAGTTGCGGTTCTGGTTGGGAAGCGTGCCGTTTGCAGGACGCGTCGCCAAAGCAGAGCCACCGATGGTCGGCTTGAAGAAGAAGTTACCGTCGGCAAAATTACCAGCGGCAGTGCGGTTGCTGAACTGGCCTGAATACTCAGGAGCGCCAGCCAGATTCCAGGGCTTGCCGTTGGCTGATCCGATACCAAGGTAGTCGTCGCCGTTTGCAATGGTGATAGGCGTGCCGGTCTGGAACTGGTTCACACCAGAAATCTGCCAGCCACCAGCTACAGAGCGGACAATCTTGTTGGTGTCCGAGGTGTTGAGGAAAGGCAGTTCCCAAACGAAGTTCACTACAGCAATGTGGCGAGTATCGTTTCCGGATTTACCCCAGTTCAGGCCCTGGTTGTAAACGTCGATGAAGCCGTCACGGGGACCAGAGTTGTTGTCCATGGTCTTCGACAAAGTGTAAGCGAAGCCATAGCTGAAGCTCCTGGTAAAGCGGCGGTTTGCTTCGATCTGCAGACCGTGATAGGTGCTGCGGCCAGAGTGCTCAAGCATCGGAATATTCGCGAAGCCCTTGAACGGACGCAGGAAGTTCACGTTCGCGCCAGCATTTTCAGGACGGAAGGTGGTTCCAGTTGGCAACTGATTGAGGTCGCGCTCACGAGCAAGGTAGTTACCCACCGTGCCGACGTAGCCAACTTCAAGAGTGGTCGAGAAACCGATTTCACGCTGGTAGGTCGCATTCCAGTTGTAAGAACGTGGAATCTTGTACGCGCGGTCAATCGTCATGAAGAACTGCGGGAACTGGGTGCGGGTTGCGCCGCCTGGCTGGTCTGCTGAACCATTCGTAACCGAGGCCATCGGCTGGAAGGGCGGGTTGCCACCAAGGAAGACGCTGTCGTAAACGCCAGGGCGTGACATGAAGCCACCGAAGCCAGCGCGGATTACTTGCTTGTTGTTCAACGAATAGGCCAAGCCGAGGCGAGGCATCATGTTGAACTGATTGGGCGAAGGATACGCGTCGCCGCCATCAAAGAGGCGGTTGAATTGCGGATCGCTGGCTGCGGGTACGCGACCGATAGCCGCCTTCGGCCATTCCTTACCGGGAATGCGAACACCATTGTAGCGATCGCCGCTGATCACGTTGCCGGTAGCGCGGTCGACCACGGCAGCTTTAGTTGAGTCATAAGCTGCAGGATCAAAGTAGGCCATGTTGCCCCAGAGCGACTTGTAGTAGCCGTTCGACCAGGTGCCACGGAAGCCAAGTTCCAGCTTCAAGCGCTGGCTCACACGCCAGGAATCCTGACCGAAGAACTCAAAGTAGTGACCACGGTAGGGGGTGTAGCTGCGTGGGCCGATTTCAGCATAAGTGGAGAAAAGGCCAAGCGCTGCATTGGCAAGACCGGTGCCTGAACCAGGAGCGCCACCAGGACGCACGTCGTTAAATTCGAAACGGCCGTTCTGATTGTTGGTGCCACCAGGGACGCCTGAAACGTTGATCTGGTCAAAGTCGTTCTGGCCAGAGCGTTCCCAGGCAACACCCATCTTGAAGGTGTGGTTGCCGGCGATCTTGGTAAAGTTGTTGGACAACTGATAGATCGGGCCAGCTGAACTGGCCGGATACGGGCCACCGTCAATCGTCCCGACGTTAGGGATAACTACAGTCGGAATCTTGTCGTTGATTTCCTTCGGGTTATCGAAAATGTAGGGGTAGGTGATGTTGTTTACAGACCGCTGATAGCGGCCAGTCCGCAACACGCCGATCTTGACGTGGTCAGCCGATACCGCAACCATCAGTTCGTTGATCATGGTCGGGCTCAGGGTCCAGGTATGGCTCAGGCTGGAAGTCTGGTTCGGACGATTGATCGTCTGGGGTGCGAAGTCGAAGCCATTGATGAACGCGCTATCTTGAACAAACGCGAAATTGGCGAAGCGGAAGCGAAGGACCTGATTTTGGCTCGGATTGTAGTCGATGGAATAGGTATCTTTGCGCTGATTGCTCAATTGAGGGCGAACCTGGAAGAAGTTGTTGTTGCCCTGATAGATGCCGTTGGCAGCAGGATAGGTCCTCAGGAAAGCCATGCCGTTAGCGCTCAGACGATCCTGCGGAATCGTATTGTTCGGGAAAGGCAGTCCGGTCAAGGGATCGTTAATCGTGCGGGCGGATCCATAATAAATGTTTGGTCCAAGAAGCTCGCTGAAGTTACCCTGACGCATTAGGGCGCTGGGAACGCGCTGGAACGTCGAAGGTTCCTGACGAATCTTCACCCATTCCTGCGCAAACAGGAAGAACAGCTTGTTGCGATCTTTGTTGAACAGTTTCGGAATTGTAATTGGCCCGCTGATGTTGTAGCCAAACTGGTTGTACTTGTAGGGAGCGGTAAAGTTGCTCGCCGCGCTCTGGTTGCGGCTCCAGCTGTTTGCGTCCATGTT
>JAPKYY010000515.1 GCA_026394095.1 Acidobacteriota bacterium
CCTCCCCTTTAGTTCTGGTGGTCTGTCCTTGTGGAAGCTGACTAGGCAGAGTCCGGGTCCATTCGTATTGCCCAAATCAACAAACTTCAAATACACCCTGACCCCAAAGTGTGTAGAATTCCAACTGAATGCAAACAACTCTTTCTCTTTGATCCCGGCCTCGTAAGCACGAATTGGTGGATGAGAGCCTGCGTAGTCCGTACTGTGTATTTCAAGAAATGCAGAAGAAAGCCCAATTTGCAAATCCGCGTCTGTGTAAAGCTCCAATTCTGCGAGATCCGCGTAAACCTTGTCGGGTCGCAAGAAAAAGTATTTGCCAGATGCTATGGCCTCCCGCGCAGCAGTGAGCTTTCTGTTGATTTCTTTAGTGGAGGGACGCCCTGGGGTCACTAATCAAAAAAGTATCAAATGATACCTTTCCCGTCAACTGTTTTTCTCTTTTCAACCGCTACCAAGGCAGACGAACCTGAACTGAATTCACGAACTTCACACCTCACCACGTCTCCACATAAAAATTCCCATTCTTCACCCTCCGGTGCGGTGCTGGCAATTCGAAACCAGTTGTTCTCTAACTGCACCGCCTTTACTGGCCGCCAGCAGTCTGTGCCCTCACCAACTAGGTATACGTAAATGGTCATCGAGCACCACGATAATACCGCTCCAGCACTCCCATCGCCGGCTTCTTCCAGGGCGTCAAGCTCCGGTCCTGCGGCCCCACATCCCCATGCGCACTCACCTTCCATGGATACATCCCGTAGAACCACGGCTTCCCCCAAAATGCTTTCAACAAGGCCTCATAGCATCGAACCTGATGTTCCCAATCCGGCTCTCGACGGGGTTCACTCCAGGGCTCCCGGTGCGAGCCTGCAACGCTGGCAAAGCCCACCTCAGTCAAAATCAGCGGCTTCCCAAACCGCTTCTGAACCAGCTCTGCCTTCTCGATCACATGAGAGAAATCCAGACTATCGGGCAATGGATAATACTCATTCAAGCCGATGTAATCCACCGCATCCCACCAGGCCAACCTTTCAAAATCCGGCCCCTGATTTGCCGCATAAGTCAGCGTGCCACCATAAACCTTTCTCACTTCGCTCACGACCCGCCGCCACTCCGTCTCATCTCCGCTTAACTTCTCAAGTTCCGTCCCCACCGCAAACAGGTCCGCATGGCCCTTCTCTGCAACTTTGGCCCAATGCAAAATGAACTTGCGATACGACTCAAACCAGACCCGTCTCGCCTCGCCATCGTCAATTTTGATCGCACCCGGAAACATTCCCGGCATCACCCACAACTGCGGTTTCAACAACACGCGCATCCCCCGCGCGTGCGCCACCTTCATCAGCGCCACGTACAGATCCTCATCACCTGTTTCCCAACCAAGCGACACCTCTGCCTGCCCCTGCCGGTAATTCCCGTAAGGCACCACGGCCACCGCATCCACCCCATGCCCTTTCAGCGCATCAAACATCGCGGCCGTCGGCTTTGGATGATACGCCTCAAACCCATCCCGAATAAAACTCACCCCACGCTGAAAGAACAATTTCTCGTAGGGCTTGGCGGGCACATCCGCCACCGCCGCAATCTCCTGCGCGAGCTTCCAACGCCGCATCGGCTCAGTTCCAAACCCTACTCCCGCGACCACTCCCAGCGCTGCCATTCCGCTCCACCACCGGCGGGTAAACGGCACAAAAAACAATCCTCCCCAAGCCACAACACCCAAAGCCAGACTCGCCTGATCCTCCACCCCCGGCCGACCCCTGCGTCCGCCCTCAGTCACCACCCGGATCCCGTCCAGCCGTGGCACCACAGCCACCACCTTCGCCGGCCACCTCCGCGCATAAGACACTATCCCGGTTGCCAGATAAATGCACACAAGTAGCCAACAAATTCTGCCACCGGCCCGCCCCGCCATGCGTATTACCAACAGAGCTATGCGCATCATCTCTTTCTTGCTCATTCTAAGCTGCCAGGCCCAGGACAACGCTGCCGAAATCATGGCTAAAGTTGCTACCAACCTCGAACAGGGTAGCGAACTTCGTAAATCCTACGTTTACACGCAAAAGATCCTCACCCGACTCCTCCGAACTAACTCTAAGCTCGCCCGCGAAGAACGCCGCGAATACACGGTCACCCCGGACGGCAAATCCACCAAAAAGAAACTTGTCCTCCTCGAAGGCCAATACGAGAAAGACAAGAAGCTCTACCCCTATACCGAGACCTCAGACCGTCCCCTTGGCATCGATGGCGTGATGGTGCAAGTCCTCGCCGACAACTCTGTTAATGACGAAGAATCCAAAGATGGAATCGGCATGGACTACTTCCCCTTTCTACCCGATGACCTGCCGGGCTACAACTTCAAGCTGGTCAAGACAGAAACTTACCGCGGCCGCCTCGTGCACCGCATCGCTTTCGTCGGCAAAACAAAAAAGAACCCATGGGAAGGGGAAGCTCTGATCGATGTCGAAGACCTTCATCCCCTCTCGATCCAGACCAAACTGAATTTCAAAATGCCGCTGCTGGTAAAAACGATGCTGGGCACAAACCTGCGCCAGACGGGATTCTCGCTCACCTATACACGCATCGCTCCCGGTCTCTGGTTCCCTGCCACCTACGGTACAGAAATGCGCTTTGACCTGCTCTTTGGCTACAAGCGTGTCATCACGATGTCGATGGAATCCTCCAACTTCAAGAAAGCCTCGACCGATTCTTCTGTCTCCTTTGATGACGTAAAGTAAGTTCCCGCGTCAGACTAGGCACATGCGACTCATCGCTATCCTGATTCTCGTTAGCAGTCTCCAGGCTGCCGTAATTGCCGACATCCGCAGCAAGCTCTCTGCTGGAGACCTCCTCAGTGCCGATGCCATTGCCACAGACTTTTGCACAGCCAACGCCAACTCCACAGAATGTGCTGCAGCCCTCTCCTGGCTCGCCCGCGGAGCCCAAATGCTGGGGCAACCTCAATCGACAGCCAAATACATTGCAGCTACAAAAAAGATCCTCGCTACCAATCCGAAAGAAGATGCCTTCCTACGCACCGCCATCGGTGCCACGATCGAAACCGAAGCCCGCCTTCTAGCCACCAACCGTAAGCTCGATCAGGCCATCCGTCTTCTCCGTAACGAGCTCCCAAAAGCGACCAGCTTCCCAGTCAAAGCCCGCATCCAAAAGACTCTCAATATCCTGACGCTCGAAGCCAAGCCCGCTCCCGGTTATGATCCCGCCCTCAAGGGTAAGCCCACGTTGCTCTTCCTCTGGGCCCACTGGTGCTCAGACTGCAAGGCACAAGTGCCAGCCATCGCCGAGATAGCGGCCAAGTTCGGAACAACGATCCACCTCATCGCTCCCACCACACGCTATGAAACGGTGCCCAATATTGAGAATCCCACTGAGCAACAGGAGAACGACCATATCGAGAAAGTCTGGCGCGAATCCTATCAGGCGATCCAGAAGATCCCCCATCCGATCGACCCCAAGATGATGCTCGACTATGGCGTCAGCTCCACACCCACAATTGTCATCATCGACGCCAAGGGCATTGTTCGCGCGTATCGCACCAGCCGGCTGAGTGCTGCCCAGATCGAAATGCTAATCTGTTAAGACATAGGCGCGCACCGGAAAAGTGGCTCCGCCTACCCAGGCAATCGGTGCTGCATGCAGGTAGCCGCCCTCCTTCGGTAAGGCACTCAAATTCGTCATGTGCTCACAAATCGGAACCCCTGCAGCCAGCAAAGTCGTATGTGCCGGCCGGCGCAAATCCGCGAGCGCATCGATATTTACGGAATCAATCCCCGCAAATACAGCCCCACCATCAAGCAAAGCCTGACAGGCGTCCTCGGTCAGGTGCGGGTTCTCCCCAAAATAAGCATCGGTTCGCCAGTGCCTAGACCATTCTGTACGTACCACCACTGCCCGCCCCGACATCTTCAAGCCGCGAAACAGATCCGGCCCAATCGACAACAGATCAAGAGCATCCACTACCAGCAAAGGTACATGGGCCAGCCTATCTAGCGACAGCCCCGCCAGATCCGTGCCACCACGATACCGGTGGATCGGCGCATCCACATAAGTCCCGGTATTGCCGCAGCAATGCAGCGAGGCGATATAGAACTCGCTCAAGCCCCCATA
>JAPKYY010000297.1 GCA_026394095.1 Acidobacteriota bacterium
CCAGTGGCAGTGGGACATGTCTTCGTTAGAGAGGCCGAATTTCTCGCTACCAAAGAGAATTGAGACGGGGCCGTTGTGTTGCTTAACGGCCAGGGAGGCGGCTTCCAGCTGGAGGATGTCGAGGCTGACGTCGCGCTTGTGGGCGCTGGTGGTACCGATTACCAGGGTTGCGTCAGAAACGGCTTCGGCCAGGCTGGGAAAATCCCGCGAGTCTTTTAGGACTTGCCCTGCGTGCGGGCCGCTGCGGGCTTCATCTGCGGCGACACGATAGGCGTCTACAAGGCGGAGATCGGGGAAGCCGAAGTTGGCCATGGCACGGGCGGCAGCGCCGATATTGAGCGGGTTGCGAGGAGCAACCAGGACGACGCTTAGACTTTCCACAGCAGATATCCCATCCCGATCATGTAGGCGGCGGTGGCCTTCCATTCTTCGTTCTTCAAGTAAATGTTGATATCGAAGTCGCCAGTGCCTGAGGATTTTGGAATCTTCGGCCAGAGGAGAGGGACACGTTCAGCATACTCGCGATAGCGCGGGAAGATTTTGAGCAGGTGCTGCTCTTCCTGCTCGATCACCGGCAGATAGACAAGACCGAAGACCGCGACGGTAACGGCAAGAACAATCCAGCTTTGGGCGGCCAGGGCGAGGCCGAGGGCGACCAGGAGAGTGCCGAGATAGAGGGGATTGCGCGTCCAGGCGTAAGGGCCGCCATCGGCCAGATCCTGATTTTTTTTGAGATGGCCGGCCGCCCAGCCGCGCAGCGCCAGGCCCGGGAAAGCCAATAAAGGGCCATAGAGCAGGCTCATCGGAGTGGGCGCGGCGAGAAAGCCAAAGGAGATACCGAGCAGAAAGCCGCTGGGTACTCGCATGCGCATTACAAAGTCAGCATAGGGTTTTGGGAACCAGTGTTTCCTCATCAGAGGACCTCTTCCAAAGATTGCCAGACCCTGTCTACATCCAGGCGAATCATGCTTTCGGAAATTTCGTTGTCGCGCTTGTAGCTGGTGGCTGCTCCCGGGCTTCGCAGAACTCTTACCGTTGAACCGTGCGGGCCGTTGCGGGCAGGATCAGTTGGGCCAAAGAGCGCGAGGCCGGGTTTGCCGAGGAGAGCTGCCAGATGCAGGGGACCGCTATCGAGACCCAGGACGGCGTGTGCACGATGCGTGGCGTCGATCAGGCCCTCCATGCCGCTTTCATGACGCCAGAGGAATTCGCTAGCGGGGAGTTCCGCACCGGGCATAACGTTCAGGACAAGGTTCATTTGGTGGTTTTGTTGGAGGCGCTTGCCGATTTCAATGTATCGCTCAATTGGCCATTGCTTGGACTTCCAACCGGCATAAGGAGCAGCGAGGACAAATTTGCCCTCAGGAAGTTTGCCTTCAGGAAAGCCCTTGGGGCCAATGGCCCGGGTGGGAGTTTCCGGGGCAAGCCTGGCCACAAGCTCGAGATTGCGCAAGACGACGTGATTGTTTTTCGATTCGAGCACCTCGGTGTAAAGGACGCCACATTCCGGTTCTCGGAGTTGCTTCGAGATAAAGCCAAGGCGGCGCTCTGCACCACTCACCAGGGAGGTGAGAGCGCTCTTCCAGAGGCCCTGAAAATCAATGGCAATATCGGGCTTCCATTTGCGGAGCCATTTGGCAGCAATCCAGATGCTGAGCAGATCGCGACGATCGAGGGGCAGGAGATGGTTGGCGAGGCCGGTACCGGCCAGAAGCGGCATCCAGCGTGGTTCGAGTATCCAGGTGATTTCAGCTGTGGGCAAGGCCTGACGCAGGCGATCCACGGCCGGCATGGCGTGCAAAATATCGCCCATGGCCCCTAGACGAACGACCAGAATCTTGGTCAAGGTCTAGCGGACCTCACTTTTTCGGAGAACGAGTTGTTCGAGTTCGTGACGAGCCGCGTTTTCCTGCTCGCGGAGGTCCAGTGCACCTGGCAGGGTACCGATTGCGACGTAACGTACAACAGCGAGGCTGGCGGCCAGTTCGGCGCGCGCCTCAACGCTTAGGTATGAGGCTGGCCGGTCTGTAACGAGGGCTAGCAGAGGCTGGTTGAGTTTCGCAAGCACTGGGGCGAGTAGCGGGTCGCAGTCGATTTGTACTGGCAGCAGACCTTCTTCGGCGATGCGAAGGGCGGCCTGATCGAGCGGGATAATTTTGTTTCGAGTGTCCAATCTTCTATTTCAGCAAGTCGAGGGCCTCTAGCGCTACTCGGTCGGGTGAAATCCTTGTCATGCATCGGTGATCAATTGGGCACTCGCGGAGTTTGCAGGGGGAGCAATGGACAGGTTCGCGGACGATGCGGGCGAGTGGGCCGACGGGACCAGTGCCAATGTGATCGGTGCTGCCGAAGATGGTGACGCTGGGGGTGCCGACG
Organism: Acidobacteriota bacterium; assembly: GCA_026394095.1. Taxonomy (GTDB): domain Bacteria; phylum Acidobacteriota; class Terriglobia; order Bryobacterales; family Bryobacteraceae; genus Bryobacter. The sequence continues at coordinate 2,377 of JAPKYY010000297.1, forward strand.
GCATAGGCGACGTGCATGGCACCGCTATCGTTGGTGAGCATGAGTTCACAATTGGCGACGAGTTGGATGAATTCGCGCAGATTGGTGCGGCCAGCGTGGTTGTCAACCTGGACGCCGCGGCTCTTCAGACCGGATTCGACCGTGGCGACGATATCGGCTTCTGAGGGGCTGCCGAAGAGGGCGACGCGGGAGCCACGGGCCAGAGCGATTTCGGCAGCGGCTTCGGCGAAGCGCTCTGGATACCAGCGTTTGGCACTACCGAAGGCGGCACCGGGGCTGATGCCGATGACGGGTTGAGGGTGACGCTCGATGCCGTTGAGACGGATCGGCGATTCTGCATCGTAGCTGTCGATCCAGCCAGCGAGGCGCAGGAGTTCGAGGTAGTAGAAGCGTTCGTGGCCAATGCTAGGCACTGCAACT
>JAPKYY010000567.1 GCA_026394095.1 Acidobacteriota bacterium
CAAAAAAGGAAAAGGGTCCCAATGCTCACCCGTTGCAAAAAGTACATCTATGTTTCGCGCTGAATTGCGCACGGTCGTCTCTGTGAAATTCACTGCTACCACCCGCGACCATTCACTCAGCGCTCTTCGCACCTCAGCTTTGGTCTGCCCTGGATCCGTGCGTGTCCCCAGCCCTCCAAACGAATAGCTGATGCTGGCCTGGCCGCGGCCCGGTCCATCCCAGCCCTCTCCAAAGCTGGCAGCCAGCATCGCTACTTCGTAACCGGCGCTCATGACGCCACCGCAACTCATATAAACTTCTCCATCCTTCAAGCCCTGCGGGGCAGGAAATACATACTCAACCTCATCCCACAGCGCCAGCGCAGCCATCTGTGCTGGTGTCAATTCGGCCAGTCGATCCTCAGTGCTCAACGACCCGTTCTTCAGTGCCGTCACACCTTCGGCATCAAGAATCCCATCCGCTTCCCAACTCTCAACATCCTTGTGAAAGTGCACGATTACCAGACTGCGTTCAGGGGCCGCAACCGGATCTCCCGTTACCAACTCAGCTGTCGTGATTTGAGGGCTCATCTTGTCTGATGCCTCAATCACAGCCCGGTATCGGAAGTCCAGGCCTTCCCACGACATCTGTTGCGGCGCAGCGATGATAAATCCATTTACCGGAACACTCGAAAGAACCTTTGCTCCCCTTTCCTGCCAGACATTCAAGTCAGGCGACGCTGATTCAAATTGCACCAGCCAGTGCCACCGGCTGCCGCTGATACTGCGCGGATATGCCGTCGCCGCCCTCAGTTTGAGCGCAGCAGGATTCTCCAGCTCTGTATCGATAATTCGTGTTTTTAGGCGTAGTTCTTCCGCATTCGCAATGGCAGCGAAAGAAACGCAGGCTGCCGCAACGGCCAGTCTCAGGCGTTTCATTATTGGTGATTGATTTCCGTTAAAACTCTTATCGAGCTACGGTTGGCAATGTGATGACAAAATTTTGGCGATTTTTGCTTAGCTCGACACACTACTCCGTGTGAGGTACTGTCTTTTACTGAGTTTTGCCGCATCCCTTCTGGCTCAGCCGGCCTGGAAGATGCGTACGATCGCAGGTGGTACCGAGGCCGGGGACGCTGGTCGCGCCTCAGATGCCTCCATCCGCTTCCTCCAGGGCGTCGCCACGGATTCCCTGGGCAATGTCTACATCAGTGATGCAGACGATCATCGTGTGCGCCGTGTAGACCGCTCAGGCCTCATCACTACTCTCGCTGGCGATGGCCTCCCCGGCTTTAGCGGCGACGCTGGCCCTGGTTCTCGTTCGAGGGTCAACACTCCCTATGGCCTCACCGTCACGCCAACGGGCGACCTCATCTTTGCCGATCTCGGCAATGCCCGTATTCGCAGAATCTCTCGCAACGGTCAAATCGAAACCATCGTCGGTGGCGGAACAAGAGAAATCCCTGCCGCTGGTCAGTTCATCCCACCCAAAGAAGTCCGTCTGATTGCTCCACGCAACGTCCTGGCCAGCCCCTCCGGCTCCCTCTTCATCTCCGACTTTGGTGCCAATCGAGTTCTGGAACTCCGCTCCGACGGCAGCCTCACCAGCCTTCCCCTCACCGCCGTAGAGCTGAATTCACCCGCTGGTCTTGCTCTCGACGCTGAAGGCAATATCCTGGTGGCAGACAGCGGCAATGCCCGCGTGCGCCGCATCAGGCGCGATGGTCGCGTCGACATTCTCGCCGCCGCATCAAAAGAAATGCCGCTAGAAAGGCCCGTCGGTCTGGCCAGACGCTCGGACGGCAGTCTCCTGATCGCAGATACACGGGGAGATTTCTTGTGGCAACTCGATGTTCAGGGCAAGTCCACCATCCTGCCCCCCGGCGGCCGCGACGTTGCCGTCGACCCCTTCGGTAGCATCGTAAGCCCTTGCTGCCAGGCTCAACCGGCCCGTCGGTGTAGCCGCCGATTCAAAAGGCAACCTCTACTTCTCCGATACCGGGAATCACCGTGTTCGCTGTGTACGTCCGGATGGCTCGATCTCAACAGTCGCGGGATCGGGCGAAGCGGGCTTTCGTGGCGATGGTGGGCCTGCCACCCAGGCTTATCTAAACACTCCTACCTACCTTGCCGTCGACTCCTTCGACAATGTCTACGTCTCTGATACCGGCAACCACCGAGTCAGAGTCTTTATCCCGGGAGGTGCCATCCAGACAGTTGCCGGAACTGGCCGTAACGAATTCTCAAGCGATGGCAGCTTCGCCCTACAGGCCAGCCTCTCAGCGCCATCAGGCCTCGCTCTCGACCGCGAAGGCAACCTTTATGTTGCCGAGCGTAGTCAGAACCGCGTGCGGCGATTCGCCCCTGGAGGACGGATCGCCACCGTGGCCGGATCTTCCATCCGTGGTAACAGCGGCGACGGCCAGGATGCCCTATCCGCCCGCCTCAATTCCCCCACTGCAATCGCTGTCGACGGGCAGGGAACCCTATACATCGCAGACACCGGCAATCAATCTATCAGAGCGGTAGAGCCAGTCTCAGGCAAGATCCGCACCCTGCTTCGTGAATTGCAAAACCCCGAAGGCCTGACGGTCGCCCCAAACGGTACGCTCTTTTTCAGCGAAGCCCAGCGGCATCGCATCCAGCAAATCACCTTGAGTGGTGATGTCTCACTTGTCGCGGGCCGCACCGGCGAAAACGGCTTCAACGCAGACTCGGGCGACGCCACTGCACTCACACTCAACGAGCCTGCCGGCCTCGCTCTAATGCCAGACGGCAGCCTGATCGTAGCCGACCGCCTCAACGACCGCCTCCGCCGCATCGAAGCCCCAGCCGAGATCATCTCAAGTAATCTGCAAAGCGGACGAATCGTGCACGCCGCCACCTTTGCCGAGGGCCCGGCGGCTCCAGGCCAACTCCTCTCGATCCTAACCGGAGAACTCTCCCGCCCCGACCTCGCAGAGGTCACAGTGGATTCCATGGCAGCCTCCATCAGCTACTCAGGCAAAACGCAAGTGAACTTTCAGATGCCCTACGCCGTTGCCGGCCGCACGAGAGTCACTGTTGAGTTGCGAGTGGGGGGAGCAGTAGCCCACCGCCAGCCTGTCGATGTCGTTGGTGCCGCGCCCGCATTCTTTGAGTCCAGCGGACTGATCGTTGCCGTAAGGCCAGACGGCGCCCTCAACAGCGATGCCACTCCGGCAAGATCAGGAGACGTGTTGACTTTGTATGGCACCGGTGAAGGCCTATTGCGCGAAGCCGCCGGCCTGCAAGTCCCCTTCCTTCCCACCAGTCTTGAAATCGGAGGCACCCCAGCCGAGATCCTCTATGCCGGAGCAGCCCCCGGCTTCTCCGGCCTTCTCCAAGTGAATCTCCGAGTGCCAGAAGGTATCAGGCTGCGCGGACGAGTCCCCGTAACGCTAAAGGTAGGGGCCTTTCAAAACCCAAGGTCGCAAGTGATCGTCGTGCAGTAGCTAGGCCAGCGCCTGCTTCACAAGATTGCCGTGCACATCGGTCAGCCTGAAGTGCCGCCCCTGAAACTTATACGTCAGCCGCTTGTGGTCGATGCCAAGGCAATGCAGCAGCGTAGCCTGGATATCGTGCACATGCACCGGGTCCTTGACGATGTTGTAGCTGTAATCATCGGTCTCGCCAATCACCGTCCCAGGCTTCACACCACCACCGGCCATCCACATCGAAAAGCACCGCGGATGATGATCACGCCCGTAATTGGTATCGGTCAGCCGGCCCTGGCAATACACGGTTCGTCCAAACTCCCCACCCCAAACCACCAGCGTGTCTTTGAGCAACCCGCGCTGCTTCAAATCCAGCTCCATTGCCGCTG
>JAPKYY010000043.1 GCA_026394095.1 Acidobacteriota bacterium
AAAATCGTGCAGCACATGATGCTGGTCGAGCCGTCGGGCGACAAACTCTCGATCAACGAAAGTATTATCTTCCGCAATAGCGGCAACGCCAGCTTCGTCGACCCGGTCAACGGTACTTTCCGCTTTTTCCTGTCGCCTGAAGGCAAAGAAAATCTCCAGCTTCGTGTCTCCGGCCCCGGCAACATGCCCGTGTCCAAACAAGCTGATCCTGCCGGCCCCGCCAACATCTTCAAAGTGGACTTTCCGCTCAAGCCCGGAGAATCCCGCTTCGACATGCAATACACCCTGCCTGTGCAGTCGCCTGGCAAGTTTACGGGCCGCATTCTGCACCCGATGAACGACCAGGAAGGCCAAACGCGCCTGGTTACTCCAAGCGGAGTGAAGCTCAGTGGCGCCGGTCTTGAAGACCTTGGCGCAGAGCCACAAACCCAGGCTGAAGTCTATGCCCTCACCAAAGCGGACTACGAGATTGAAATCACTGGTACGGGCTCTCTGCGTGCCCTTGAGGCCGACGAGAACAGCATGCCTGAGCCACAGGCCATCCCGCCCAAGATTCATGAACGCATGTGGTGGATCGTAGGCCTTACCATGCTGGCTCTTGCTATCGGCTTCGCATATCTGTGGCAGAAACCTTCGACGATTGCCTGATGACCCTGCGATGAGCGTTCTTTCGGCAAGCAAAGTCTCGAAATTCTTTGGAAATTTTCCTGCCCTGCGCAATCTCAACTTCACACTCGAAGCAGGTGATTGTGTCGCCTTGCTTGGTCGAAACGGTGCAGGCAAGACTACACTCATCCATCTGATGTCCGGCCTTTCCAGACCAACCGAAGGCACTCTTGAGATTACGCGACGTGTGAGCATGCTCGGGCACGGAATTGGTGTTTACGACGAACTCAGCGCGCGGGAAAATCTGATCTTCTTTGCGAGCCTTGCTACTGTCCCCATCGATGTCGAAGAATGGCTCGAGAGGGTCAACCTGAAGGATGTCGCCGATGCTCCCTTGCGAGAGTATTCGCGCGGAATGCGCCAGCGCCTGGCACTTGCCCGCGCCTTCATGGGTGAACCGGAGCTCCTGCTGCTGGACGAACCTTTTACATCGCTCGACGACAAGGCCACGGCGCTTCTCCAGACTCTGCTTGCTCAAGCCCTCGCCCGTAAATGCACGATCGTGCTCTCCACGCACCAGATCCCTGAAGCGATGGCTCTGGCTACCCGCATCCTGTTTCTTGAGCGCGGCAAACTGGCCTACGTGGGGCCTCGGCCGGAAGAGATGCTCACCGACAGCACCTGGCTATACCGCACCTATGGAGCCATCTCCTGATGCTGCGTCAATCCTGGCAGATTTTTCTCAAAGACGTGCGAATGGAGCTTCGCGGCAAAGAGGCGCTTAACGCCTCTCTGGCCTTCGCCCTCGTGGTTCTCATTCTCTTCAGCTTTGCCATCGATCCAACCAGTGAACAGATCCGCGAAATCAGCGGCGGCCTGCTCTGGATCCTCTTTGC
>JAPKYY010000995.1 GCA_026394095.1 Acidobacteriota bacterium
ACGGGTGTGGAATCACCAGGGATGCAGCAGGAATCTCCAGGGTGCTGCATACGATTGATCACGGAGGGCGCTTGAACATCGCTGAGCCCGATCGTCGGGATTATGAACGTCGCAACCTGGCGACAGTGTTGCGGCTTGTTGCGAAGGCTGCATTGAAACGCGAAGAATCTCGCGGCGGACACTACCGCACCGACTTTCCCGCCAGGCAGGATCCTCCCCGGCATTCCAGTTTGCGACGGGGACAAATGACAGAGCTTATTTCGTGGCCGGTACTTTCTTAAGCCACTGAATTACTTCTTCCAGAGCGATGGAGGAAACCGTTTCCTCGATCTGGCCGTACTCCTGAGCAGATCCTGTTGTTGCGGTCTGCAGAAGATGATTTAGCTTGGGCAGCACTTGTACTTTGTAGTTCTTGTTGCCACCCATTTTGAGAGCAGCTTCGATGGCAGCGAGATTCACAGTTGCGTCTACCTGCTTGTCGAGTTCGCCGTTTAAGGCCAGTACCGGGCAGAGCACCTTGGTGAGGGTTGGGGCTGGATCGTAGCTCCAGAAATTGGCCAGCCAGGCGTCCCTGGTCATTTCCTGCTTCACTCGTTGCAGACCTCCTTCGGTGGAGAGCTTGATCTGTTGCTCGCTAAGGCCGGCTGCACGGGCCATGTCGGGGATTTGTTTTTCGATGATTCGCTCACCACTGACGCCGGGGCCAGCCAGCAGAACGATGCCGGCAAGCGCGGAGTCTTTCGAGGCGACTATGGGCGCAATGAGCCCTCCTTCGCTGTGGCCCATGATGACGATGCGCTTCGGGTCTATGTCTTTGCGTGTCTTGAGATACGCCACTGCGGCTGCGGCGTCGAGTGCGAAGTCCTGGGTGGTTGCGCCCTTGAATGTGCCGGTGGATTTGTTTGTGCCGCGGTCGTCGTAACGCAGAACGGCGAAGCCCGCTTTGGTGAGGGCGTCGGCCCAGACGAGGAAAGGTTTGTGGCCGACGAGCTCTTCGTCGCGATTCTGTGGGCCGGAGCCTGACACCAAAATGACAGCGGGGAACCGGCCTTCACTTTTTGGCATTGTGATCGTGCCCGCCAACTGGATTGCGTCTGTGGCTCCAGCGAAGCTGACGTCTTCGCTGAGGTAGGGGAAAGGGGCTTTGGGTTCTTGTGGGCGCTTCGGCTTAACGAATTCTGCTACTCGCTTGAAGACCAGATTGAAGGGAAGGCCCTGGGTAAACTGCCCCGTTATGGTTTGGTCATCGTCGCTGAAGGTGCCTTCGTAGCTTGCTCCTGCTGCGGCAATTGCCAGTTTGAGCGACTTGCCTTCGATGGTGGTTGTGCTTGCGGCCATCTTTGCATTGCCCTGGTTGAACGAGATCAGTTCGCTCGTGTAGGTACCGTCTTTGGCGGCCGTTATGGTCAAGCCAATGCGCAGTTTTGCGGAAGGGGTCAGAAGCTCTCCTTCGAAGTTGCCAGCGGGGGATTGGGCGGACAAACAGAGTGCGCCAGCCAGGATCAAAAAGAGTCTCATTAAGCACACGATAGCAATCGCTTCAAATGAGATAAATTAAGGGCAGGTTAATGTTGCCCGTGAAATCTGTAATCCCCATTTTTATCTTGCTCCCTCTCGGCCTTTTTTCGCAGGAAGTCGATTTTGAGCGTGATGTGCAGCCGATCCTGAAAAAATCGTGTTTTGGCTGCCATGGGGCAGGGCAGCAACTGGGCGGATTGCGGCTGGACGCCAAGGCAACAACCTTCACGGGTGGCGTGTCGGGGCCGAGTGTGAAGCCCAATGCTGCGCTGGAATCGCCGCTCTATCTTCGTGTAGCTGGAATGGGGGATCAGGCCAGAATGCCGATGGGTGGCAAGCCGCTGCCTGCCGAGCAGATTGCAGTGCTCAAGCGCTGGATTGATACCGGAGCCAAGTGGCCCGATGAGGTGGGTGCAAAGGTTGTAG
>JAPKYY010000795.1 GCA_026394095.1 Acidobacteriota bacterium
CCTTGAGAGACGAACTCGCTGGCCAGCCAGTCGAGAAGTTCGGGATGGGTTGGCTCTTCGCCCTGCCGGCCAAAATCATTTGGCGTCCCGACGATGCCGCGGCCGAAATGCCAGTGCCAAACGCGATTGACGATGACTCTTGCAGTGAGTGGGTGGTCGGGCTCGGTGAGCCAGAGGGCCAATGCCTTGCGCCGAGCCAGCTTTTTCTCGGGATCGTCTTCGATTGTTTTACCCCCGGCCAGCATGGCTGGGAAGGCGGGTGGGACTGCTTCGCCCTTGGCGCGCCAGTCGCCCCGGTGAGTCATGTGAATGGTGGGGGTGACGGCGGCGTGACCCAGCACGGTGGCTGTCTGCGCGACAGGATTCGCTTTGAGAGCAGCCTTGCCCAGTTCCACGATCAGGGCCTCGCGCTCTTTGCTTTCTGCGGGGGTGAGAGGAATGTCGGCTTCTTTACCTTCAGCGTTTTCCTGCAGCCCAGCTTCGGTCATGGCGATTTCGATTTTTGCGGCCAGCGTTCGCTCGGCGACGCTGCGCTTGTCTACCGGCTTATCGTAGGCTGCGAGGACATCAGCGCTGAAGCGCTGGCGGACAGCGTCTACGACGCGCTTGCGGGCCGTCTGGTCAATACGTTGAATGGCACCTTTGAATTCTTCTACCTTTAACCAGCCTGGGTAGCCTGACTTGAAGCCAAACGTCGAGAACTGGCTTACGACGGGGACTTCTTTCTCTTCGCTGCCAGCGAAGACGGCCATCATGGCGTGATAGTCCTTCTGTGTGACGGGGTCAAACTTATGGTTGTGGCATCGGGCACAGCCGAGGGTGAGGCCAAAGAAAGCTTCGCCGGTGGTGTCGACAACATCGGTTAACCACTCGTAGCGGACTTGGCCTCCGAAGAGGGCGGCCTCGTGATAGGCAGGGCCGATGGTGTACATGCCCGTACCGATCTTTGCGTTGAGGTTCTTCAGCTTGCTTTCAGGAATCTTGAAGCCACCGTCGAGGTCGAGGTCGTCGGGGTACAGCTCATCGCCGGCTAGTTGTTCTTTGACGAATCTGTCATAAGGCTTGTCTTCATTCAGACTCTGAATGACGTAATCGCGGTATCGCCAGGCATTGGGGAAGTAGATGTCAGTTTCGAAGCCGCCGGTATCGGCATAGCGTACAACGTCGAGCCAGTGACGGCCCCAGCGCTCTCCGTAGCGAGGAGAGGCGAGCATGCGGTCTACGACTTTTGAATAGGCTTCAGGGCTGCGGTCGGCCTCGAAGGCATCGAGTTCTGCCGGGGTGGGAGGGAGGCCCAACATGTCGATGCTCAAGCGTTTCAGGAGGGCGCGCCTGCTAGCCGCTCCAACCGGAACCAAGTTTTGCTGCTTGAGCTTCGCCAGTACAAATGCATCAATCGGATTGGCTGCGCCCGGAGGGACAGTCGGCTTCTTCAGTTTCTGGAAGGACCACCATGTGGGTTGAGCCTGGATGGCAGTGTCTCCCCATTTTGCGCCGCCATCGATCCAATTGCGAATCGTTGCTACTTCCAACTCCGTCAAGGCCTTCTTGCCCGGGGGCATTGCGAGATTGCCTTTGCGCTCGACGGCCTGATAGAGAATACTGTCGGTTGCTTTGCCGGGTACAACCGCTGCGCCACGTGCCCCGCCCTGCAACATGGCCTCGCGGCTGCGCAGGTCCAAGCCCCCCATCTTGGCGGCTCCGTGACAGGAGACACACTGAGTAGACAATATTTTGCGGGCTGATTCGTCGTCTGCCAAAGCAGTAAGCGCGCTGCAGATCGCGATCCATAAAATTCGCATTTGCATCATTTCTATCAATCTCTTAACCTTTTGGCAATGCCGAGCGCCAATCCTTCAAGTTCTTTTGTAGCCAAACGGCGTCCCGTTCAGCGTGGCAGGTGAAGCAAGCGTTTGGGCTTTCCTGCCTGCCGAAGCGAAGTGTGGGTTCAGCGCGAGGCTGATCGTCAATCTGATGATTACGAGCAGCAAAGAGCAAACTGTTCATGTTTTTCGGCATGTGGCAGTTGACGCATCGAGTTGCGTCGCTGCTGGAGTGCCGGGTATGCGCCGCAGCAGAATACTTTGCGGGATGACATTGCAGGCACATCTGATTTGAGTCGGTCTCGTGTTTGAGCGAGGTGCGATTCGCGCCGGGATTTGCTGGATGCGGGTCGTGGCAATGGCCGCAATGGGCCTCGCCTTTCTGAAAGCAGGCCGACCGCTCAAAGGATTCGACGATAAAGGTGGTTTCGCGAAAGCGGCCATCCCGGTAGAAGGCCTTGCGGGAAAACTCCGCATAGGGGCGGCGCTGGTAGCGCGGGGGGAAAGCTTGAGGCTCGCGGATCGCAGATTGCGCATGGCATTGCGCGCAAACCTCGACATAGCCTCGGTGGTCCATTTTTTTGAAGCTCCACCTGGAGGGGCTCCCCTTCACGTGTGCGGCGGATGGGCCGTGGCACATCTCGCAATTCACTCCAGGTTCTAGAAATCCCTTGCCCTCAATCTGGCTGGTATGGCAAGGGGCGCAGTTCTGCTGATAGGAGGTGACATCGCGCATGCGGTGGAAATTGCCTAACTCTGTGCGCGCCGAATCGGGCGGGTCGATCATTTTCCAGTAATTGATCCATTCACCTTTGAGGTTGTTGTACTGCAAGGGCAGGACGTGAAGCTCGCCGTTGGCAGTTTTGGTAGCGTAAGCCTGCTGCCATTTCGAGCCAATGGTGTAATCCACCCGGAAGCGATCCCACAATCCGCTTTCGCGGCGCAAATCAACAAAATATTTGCCGTCTTCAATGCTGCCTTTAGCCAGGGCATTGCTTTGGCCGCCGAATGCCGCAAGTTTGGAGAAGTCTCCAAGGACGGCGGCTGGCTCAATCTTACGGAGCATCCTGGCCATACCGGTTCCACTCCAGCTATCCCATTGCGCGCGATGGCAGGGCTGACAGGATTGGCTGCCCGCATAAGCGCCGCGAGGGTCTCGCGATTGCTGGACTGGCGGTTGCCGGGGCGAGCCCAATACTTTTTCTGAGACGTCAATCAATCGTTGCCGCGCTTGACGCCATTCGCGTTCTGGCATTCCTTCCGGGGTCTGGAATCGATCGAGTGCCGCGAGAGTTTCAGTGGCTTTGAGTCTGGCAGCCTGAGTTTCGCCCCGGTTGGAGAGAACGGCGGCCAGGGTGCCGGTAAGGAGGGGGTTCTCGGGATAGAGGCGCAAAGACTCCCGGGCGTAGTAAAGGCCGGTTGGATAGTCGGTTAAATCAAAGCTGGCGCGAGCGCCCGCTTCATAAACCTGAGCGAGCAGCCAGGATGCAGGAAACTTCTTCAGAAATTCGCTGACACGGGTTCTGCGCGCTACCGGATCAGTCTCGCGATAGAGAAGCTGAAACGCCTTACGCTCTTCGGAATCCTCCACCTGATCGAGCAAAGTCAGCCCGCGGGACTGGCCTCGCCGGAGTGCAATGTCCAGATCCTGAGCCAACAGCACGCAAATGAGGAGGGACAGCAGCATGAGGTTTATTTTGCTGCGGCTAATTATTTCAGATTATGTCGTTGAAGTGAATTTTAATCTGATATAGACTTAACCCACGATATCGGGGGATGTCGTCTTTTCTAGAAGCACACCCGCTATACGTCTATCTGGGAGGCAGTACAACGATGATTAGAAGTACCTTGCTTGTCCTTGCGCTGAGCGCCTTAAGCGCAACAGCAGCATTTTCCCAAGCATCCAGCGCCACCATCAACGGAACCTTGCGCGACTCCTCGGGGAGTATCATCCCCGGAGCTGCGCTTGTGCTTCGCAATCCATCCACGTCGGTCGAAACCCGCTCTGTGAGCAATGAATCCGGCTACTATGCGTTTCTGAACATTCTTCCCGGCCAATACACCCTCGAAGTGTCGAAGGCTGGTTTTCGCACGAACAAGTTAAGCCAGTTCACCCTGGCGGTGAATCAGACAGCAACCATCGACGTAGTGATGGAAGTCGGCTCTGTGGATCAATCCATTAACGTCGAAGCGATTGGTGCTGAAGTTCAGGCGTCTACAGCTGAAATTGGTGCCGTCGTTGCACGGCAACAAGTAGTTGACTTGCCGTTGAACGGACGCAACTTCACGCAGCTTCTTTCACTCACCCCCGGTGTTGCTCCAGTCAGCGTTTCTCAGAATAATGGTTCCGGCTTCGCCCATCCTGGCATTGGTGCGTTTATCTTTCCTGCCATCAACGGCCAGACGAACCGCTCCAACTTCTGGACTTTGGACGGCATTACCAACCAGGGACTGATGCTCTCTACTCCGGCTGTAAATCCAATCGTAGATGCTATCGCCGAATTCAAAGTGCAGTCGCACAATGACCAGGCGGAATTTGGTGGAATAAGCTCCACGGCTCCGCCTGGGAATACGTTCGCAACAGCGAGTTTGATGCGCGCAACACCTTTCTGCCGCTGGTAACGCCCTTCCGGCAGAACCAGTTCGGTGGCGCCATCGGTGGCCCAGTCGTAATCCCGAAAATCTTGAATGGCCGCAACACTACGTTCTTCCATGGTGCCTATCAGGGATGGCGCTTCCGCAGGGCAAACAATGCTCTGTTTCGTGTGCCTACAGCTGCCAACCTCAACGGCGATTTGAGCGACGACGCAAGACAGATTTTTGACCCCTTCACCTCACGTGCCAACCCGAATGGAACTGGCTTCGTCCGTGATCCTTTTGCCGGCAACCGGATTCCGGCCAGCCGTATTAGCCCCGGAAATCTGCTTTATGCCAAAACAACCTTCCCGGTTGGTGGGGCTCCGATCACCTCTGACCGCAATGCCCTTGACCCTTCGGGCTTCAGCCAGAATCAGGACGAATATTCCTTCCGTGTAGACCGCGTACTTACCCCGAAGGACAACGTATTCTTCCGCTTGAGCCACTCCATGCTCGATCAGACAGCTTCGGGCGGGCGTCCGATCCTTGCCAGCTTCCGCGAGTTCAATGCAATGAACATTGGCACCAGCTGGGTTCATACCTTCAACCCGACGACAATTTTGCAGGCGCAGTTTGGCCGGCTTGTAAACGTGGACAACAGCGGCACCCGCTTCCGCAGTCTGCCCGCCAATTTCGTCCGGGATGTGGGCTACAACCCGGTTTTCTGCTGTAACTTCCTTGATGGTCAAACTCTGGTTCCAGCACTCAACATCGATGGCTGGGTTAGTGGAGCCGAGGGTATTTCATTCAATCGGCCCTCCGACGTTTGGCAGTACAAATCATCGTTCACCAAAATCAAGGGCAATCACCAGCTCAAGATGGGTGGCGAATGGAACAACATGGACTTCCTGGGTTCACCAAGAAACGCCAGTGCGACCTATCGCCCGAACCAGACCTCCAACCCGCAGAACCCCGGCACCACCGGTAGCCAGCTCGCCAGCTTTCTTCTGGATGTGCCCGACGCAGCCGGCTTCCGCAATCGCTCGACAACCGTTCGTCGCGGCGGCCACATGGGCTTCTTCATTCAAGACCAATGGAAGTTTTCGTCGCGACTAACCATCAACTTGGGCTTCCGCTACGACAAAACCTTCATTCCGCCACTCGGCCAGGAAGGCAACGAGAATATCTTCACCGGCGGCTATGACCTGCAACGGGGTGTTTACCTCATCCAGAAGCAGCCTGGTTCCTGCGAAGAGCTCAAGAAGGCACCTTGCGTTCCTGGTGGAAGGCTACCTGCAAACGTAGAACTCCTGCCGAACGCAACCCTGTACAAGAACACGAATGACAACTGGCAGCCTCGCGTTGGCTTCGCTTACCGCATTGGCCCGCGCACGGCGATCCGTTCTTCATTCGGCATCTTCTTTGACAACTATGCCGAAGTCGTTCAGACCGCACAAAACTACTCGGATCAATGGCCCAGCGTCGGAGAACAGTTGCAGGAAAACCTCAATAATCCTACCGCTGCCCAGCCGACTCCTACCTTTAGAGGCAGTAACCCCTTCCCGGCAGGAGCACTTCCTGAAGCCACACCGTTCAATCAGGTGCAGTGGTACATGGATCCTAACTTCAAGAATCCATATTCGCTGCAGTGGAATTTCGGTGTTCAGCATCAGATCAATTCAGACACTGTCGTGACTGTGAACTACGTCGGTTCCGGATCGCGCCGGCTGGACATTGGTGGCTTCTACAACGTCGCTACTACGCCGGGCCCGGGCAACGCCCAGGAACGCAGACCCTTCCCATACATTCGCCCCACTTACTATGACCGCAGCTGGGGCCGCGGCAACTATCAAAGCTTGCAGCTACTGCTCGACAAGAAGTTCAAGGGTGGCTTTGCGTACATGGTGAACTACACCTATTCGAAGGCCATCGACATTGCCTGCTCCGGCTGGTATGGGGTCGAAGGCTGCTCCGTTCAGGATCCCTACAAATTCAATAACGACCGCAGTGTTTCGGGCTTCGACCTGACTCATGTGGCCACGATGAACTTTGTTTACGAACTGCCCTTCGGCAAAGGCAAACGCTTCCAGACCAACAACAAGGTAGGCGACTACATTATTGGCGGCTGGAGGACCAACGGCATTGTCCGCCTGAGTTCCGGCCAACCCTACAATCTTCAAATCAATGGAGATTTGGCCAATACCGGCAACTCGAATTACTTGCGCCTCAACTTCCTGGGGAATCCGAAGCTCGACAATCCAACGACGGGCCAATGGTTCGACAGAACCAAGGTGGCGGCACCTGCGCCCTTCACCTTCGGCAACTCCGGTCGCTATCGTATGCGCTCGGATGGTTGGGAGAATTTCGATCTCTCGGTCTTCCGCGAATTCAGGCTCGGTGAAGGCCGTCGCTTTGAGCTTCGCGTAGAAGGGTTTAACATGCTGAATCACCCCGTTTACGCGTCTCCCAACGCAAATCTGTCCAACGCACAGCTTTTCGGCACTGTCACCGGCACGGCTAACCAGCCGCGTCAGCTTCAACTTGGTGGTAGATTCGTGTTTTAATGCTGCTCCTGATTGTTCTGCTGGCCTCATTGGCATTCGCTCAAAACCCTTGCCAGGGGCCGGCAGATCTCGAACTCCAACTTCAAACCAAACCCGCCGCCAGCGTGCACAACGCGCTCGGCGGGTTTTTCGTTTCCCGTCAGCGCACAGACTGCGCGATCGCCTCATACCGCGAGGCCATTCGCCTCGACCCTCGATTCTTCGCTGCACGTATCTCGCTTGGCAGTTTGCTGATTGAATCGAACCAACTGGCCGATGCGCAGACCCAGTTTCGCGCTGTCCTCACCGCACAACCGAAAAATTCCCTCGCCCTGCGAGGTATCTCACGAGCACTGATTCTCGATTCAAAATTCAGCGCTGCCTCCGTTTACCTTGAAGAAGCACTGCTACTGGAGCCACGAGAACTCGGGCACTATCTCGCCCTTGGTTATGCCTATGTGGAGGCGCGAAACTTCGTCAAGGCCGTGGCGATTCTTGAACGTGCCCGCAAATTGCAAGCAACGGCAGAACCGGTGCACTTCAATCTTGGCCGTGCCCTGGCTGGGCTTGAGCGCTTCGAAGATGCGGCCAAATCCTTTGCTGAAGCTCTGCGGCTAAACCCGACGAACGAAGATGCGCGACTGTCGCTGGCTCGTGCCCTCATTGCGTTTCGCGACTACGAAAAGGCGTTGCCCCTGATTGCCGCTTACCGGGGACCCGATGTATTTGAGCGCAGCTACCTCAAAGGCCTTGCCCTTCGAGGCGTCAATCAAATGCCTGAGGCGAAAGCTGCATTCGAAGAAGCCGTAAAGATCAACCCGCGTCATGCGGATGCCAGCTATCAGCTTGGCTTTGTGCTGGCACGGCTGGGCGATTCTGCCGGGGCGCGGAAGCATCTGGAAAATGCCCGATCCCTCAACCCGGGATCTTCCGATATTCACTTCCAGCTTGCTGCGGTTTACCGAAAACTAAACGAACCTGAGCTGGCAAATATCGAACTTGCTACCGTTCAGAAACTAAAGCAGGCAGCCGCATCGGCTGAAGTAGCAAGCTCTACCGCAGATCGGGCAAACGCCGAGTTGCTCGACGGCGATCCCCGGCGTGCCATTGCTACCTACACCGAAGCAATGAAGCTTGAACCCAACAACGCCCGCACGCACTACAATCTTGCCCTTGCACAGGCCCGGATCAATGATGCGCGTGCAGCGCGGCAGTCGCTCGATCGCGCACTTGCCCTCGACCCCTATTTCGCCGCTGCCCACCATCGCTCAGGGCTGCTCTTGCTGGGTGCAGGCCAAATCCCGGCGGCCGAAGCTGCGCTTCGCCGCGCCATCGAGCTGGACCCGCAATTTGTTGCAGCACACTCTGATCTTGGTGTACTGCTTGGCCAGCAATCACGATTTTCTGAAGCCGAACAGCAGTTTCGGATCAGTACAGAGCTAGACCCCGGCGCTGGCCTCGCTTTTCTCAACCTTGGCCTGATGAGGGCGAGCCAACATCGCTTTGGCGATGCATATCGCGATATTGGCCAGGCGCTAAAGCTGCTGCCAGCGAACCCACGGGTAATGAGTTCGCTGGGGATGGTTGCCTCGCGGATCAATCGCTGGAAGGAGGCCCTTGCCTTATTCGCCAAAGTAGTTGAGCTTGAGCCCGAATCTGCAGAGGCACGCCTTAATTTGGGCATTGCGCAGGCGGATCAATTCGATCTTGCCGCAGCAAGCACTTCTTTTAGTGAAGCGATTCGTCTGGCACCAAAGAGCGCCAGCGCTCATTACAATTTCGGCCGTGCCCAATTTGATCTGAAGCAATACGAAGTGGCACAAAAACATCTGGAACTGGCGCTGGAGCTGGACCCCAAATCCGACCCCACTCTTTACCTGTTGGCTCTGACGCACAAGAATCTGGACCGGCCTCGCGAGGCCGCCGGGTTGATCGATCGCCTGATCGCGCGCAAGCCCAGCGATCAGGATGCGCTCTTCCTTCTGGGGCAGACAGCGGTTCAGCTGGAGGACCGCCCGCGTGCCATCGCAGCTTGGGAAAAGCTGGTTCGACTCAATCCTGACCACAACGAAGCGCTCTATGCACTGTCGCGGAATTTGCAAGCCATCAATCCGGAAAAGGCAGCTGAATACCGCAAACGTCTGGCAGACCTCAAGCTATCCAGGCAAGTTGCAGAGGAAGCAGAGGCAATGGGGAATTTTGGCCTGAGTGCGGCCGCTTCGCACGACTGGCCTCGCGCTATCGAACGAATCAACGAGGCGATTCAAATCTGTGGCGATTGCCGTGCGCGCGCTGATTTACATAAGAACCTCGGCCTCACCTATGCGCGGGCTGGAGATATGGAAAAAGCTGAACTGGCATTGCGGCAGGCTCGGGAGGTTAAACCGGGCGATATCGAAATCGTACGCACGCTCGAGATGATCCGTCTTCGAAGCAAACAATAGGGTTTCGAACTGAACTATATACTGTAAAGATTAAGGGCACCGAAACCGGTTCGGAAGTCGTCTAATTGGCAGGATCCAGGAAGTTCATGAAAAATATCTTGTGTTTGGTTTTGGCTGGCGCTGCGATTGTTTTCGCGCAGGCTCCGAAGGCGGGAAAGGTTGAGGTATTTCCGCTCGACCAGGTGAAGGCCGGGATGAAAGCTACCGCCTGGACTGTATTTGAGGGATCTGAAGTCGAGGCAGTGCCAATTGAAATTATCGGCCTGTGGAAGAACGCCTGGGGGCCGAAACAGGACATCATTCTCGCCAAGATGTTTGGGAAGGCCCTGCGGACTGGTGTTGCGGGTGGGATGTCGGGGTCGCCTGTTTATATTGACGGAAAGCTTGTTGGGGCAGTGAGCTTGCGGATCAGCGTGTTTTCGCCGGATGCGATTTGTGGGATTACGCCGATTGATCTGATGCTGGAGATCAATCAGTTTGATTCGTCCAAGCCGAAGGATGCGAAGACGCCGCAATCCGTTGCTGCAAATCAGCCTGTGCGGGTGCCCGAGAATGTACTGGCTGGAGCGATGATGCAGCAGATTGATACGCCGCTAACCTTCTCTGGTTTTCACGAGACAACATTGCAGAATTTTGGAGCGGCTTTGCAGCAGATGGGGGTGCGCCCGGTAATGGGTGGTGCGGGCGGGGCCAATTATGAGACCAAGCCCGCTTCTGATTGGAAGACCTCGCTGCAACCGGGGCAGCCGATTGTCGGAGTACTGGTTTCTGGAGATATGAATATCTCGGGGCTGGGCACTGTGACTTATAACGATGGCAATAAGGTGCTGGGCTTTGGGCACCCGTTTTTCAATATGGGCCCGCTCGATATGCCGATGGCCAAGGGCGAGATTCTGACGGTGTTGAGCTCGAGTTTTCAACCGAACAAGGTTGGGAATACGACCGAGATTGTTGGGGCTTTGCGGCAGGACAGACATTCGGGCATTCAGGGTTTGCTTGGCGAACAGGCCGAGACAATTCCGGTGACGTTGAAAGTGCGGAATCTGGGTGCCAAGGGTGGTGTAGCAGGCGAGAAGGATTTTCGCTTTAATGTCTTTGTCAATCAGAAGTGGACTCCGTTTTTGATGACGATGACGTTGTTCAATTCGATCTCGGGGTTGAACGAGTTTTCTGATGAGACCACCTATAAGTTGAGCGGGAAGGTGGAACTGGATGGGTTGCCGACCCTTGACCTAAGCGGGATGGCGACGGTGAATGATAGCCCGATGCCTCCGGCGATTGGGCTGGCCAGCTGGTGGGGAGACAAGTTTAACCGTCTCTTTGCGAATACGCTGGAGAATCCGAAGCTGAAGGCTGTGACTGCGACGATTGATCTGATTCCAGAACGGCGGGCAGCAACGGTTGAGAGCGCCTGGATTGAGAAGACAGAAGTGGACCCGGGTGAGGAGATCGCACTGAAGGTATTTGTGCAGCCCTATCGCGGAGAGCGGCTGAGCAGAACATTGAAGATCAAGATTCCGAGCGGCTTGTCGAAGGGTGAGCACCGGGTGGTGCTGGTGGATGCCGAGACGCTGAATCGTGCTCCCTTTGTGGCTGGTGCTTCGAACCGATTTATCGAGTTTTCGCAGACGGTGAACCTGATTAACCAGGAGCGCCAGAATACGCAACTCTATGCCGTGATTACGAGTATGAAACCGACGGTGTATCTCGATGACAAGAGTCTGACGAGTTTGCCGAGTTCGGTGATGAATGTGCTGCAGGCTGGACGCGCACCGACGCGACCGATGCTTACCTTGCTTGAGTCATATACAGAAGCCGCCGCGATTCCTTTCGATTACGTGGTTAGCGGCAATTACAGTTTGCGCTTTACTGTGCGCTAAGGATTTTTTCTCACATGTACAAATCTGCTTTCGTATTTCTGGGCCTTGCGCTCACTGCACTGGCTGTCGATACGCGTTACTGGTCGCAAGACGCGCAGTCGGATTTTGAAAAGGGTAGTTTGAAGAAAGTTGCGCTCAGAAGTGACGGGCGGTTGTCGCTGGCACCTGCAGTAAAGGATCTGGCTGACCCGTCGGTGCCCTATCTGTGGACTGCTGTGACTGGTGCCAACGGGAGTGTTTATGCGGCCGGCGGCCCATCGACCAACAAGAGCGCAATCTTTGAGCTGACGCGGGGCGGGCAATCGAAAAAGTTTGCTGAGGTTGAGGGGATGAACGTTTTTGCTCTCGCAGTGGATCGCGGGGGGCGTCTTTACGCTGGGTCCTCACCCGATGGGAAAATTTACCGGGTAAATGCGTCCGGGGTGGCTGAGGTGTTCTACGACCCGAAGGCCAAATACATATGGGGGCTGGCATTTTTGCCGAATGGCGATTTGCTGGCTGCTACGGGCGACAAGGGAGAGTTGCACCGGATTACGCCCAGTGGCAGCGGCAAGGTTTGGATGAAGCTGGATGAGGATCACGTGCGGTCACTTGCGGTGGATGCCAAGGGCACTATTTATGTGGGGACAGAGCCGGGCGGCCTAATCATCAAGGCTGATGCTCAGGGAAACCCGTTTGTGGTTTATCAATCCGCAAAGCGCGAAGTGACGGCGCTGGTTGCGGCAAAGGATGGTTCGATTTATGCGGGTGTGATTGGGCAAAAGACGGGAGGACAATCGCAGTTGCTACCGGTGATGCAGCAGCCGGTTGTGACGGCTGCGCCGCAGCCGCAACAGCAGGGTGCAGCACAGCCGCGGCCCGTAAATGTGGCTGCTCCGGTGGTGCCGAATATGGTGCCTGGCGGGAGCGAAATCATTCGCATTGATGCGGATGGTGCGCCGACTCGAGTTTGGACAGCGGCGACGGATCTGGTTTATGCATTGACCTTTGACGCCACTTACCGCCTCCTAGTTGGTACAGGAAACAAGATCGTTTACGCAGTGGGGGCGGTTGCATGCCAAGGAAATCGCAAGCGGCGGAACGATACGTTATGAGACGCGAAGTGGGAATCTGGACCGGCCTTCACAGATGTGGAGTGCGTGGGCAGCCCTAAAAGACGGGCGGATCGTGTCGCCTTCGGCCCGGTTTCTGCAGTGGCGTGCTGTGCTTGCTGGTGGTCAGCAGGATGGGCCGTCTGTGTCGCAGGTGGATATTGCATATTTGCCCAAGAATGTTGCGCCAAGAGTGGATGTGGTGGAGGCAACACCCGCGAATTACCGGTTTCCGGCACCCTCTTCTACGATCATTCCGAGTGCTGTGACGTTGACCTTGCCAGCGATTGGGAAGGCTCAGACAAACGTTTCGACTGTGGCTAACGATGGGTCGAACTCGCCTTCGTTGACTTATGCCAAGGGCATGATTGGGGCGCGGTGGCTGGCAATAGATGAGAACAATGATGCGCTGGAGTTTGCTCTTGAGATCAAGGGCGAGAACGAGCAGGGCTGGAAGCCTCTGAAGGATAAGATCAAGGACCGTTATTACAGTTTTGATGCGACGGCATTTGGAGATGGGAAGTATCAGGTTCGTGTTACGGCTAGCGATTCGATTGCCAATCCGCTCAACCAGGGACTGAGCGCGCAGGGAGTAAGTGCGCCGTTTTTGATAGACAATACAGCGCCGAGGATTCAGGACCTGGGGGCGTCGCCGGCAGGTGGACGCGTGAATTTGAGGTTCAAGGCCAGCGATGCGGCCAGTGTAGTTAGCAAGGCGGAGATCTCACTCAATGGGAGTGAATGGCGATTTGTTGACCCGACGGTGCGGTTGGCCGATTCCAAGGATCTTGAGTTTCAATTGCTGGTGGACCGGCCCGGCGCCGGGGAGCTTACGATTGCGGTTCGGGTTACCGATGAGTTTGACAATCAAAGTGTCGAGAAAGTGACGATTCGGTAGTTCGTTGTGCT
Organism: Acidobacteriota bacterium; assembly: GCA_026394095.1. GTDB lineage: Bacteria > Acidobacteriota > Terriglobia > Bryobacterales > Bryobacteraceae > Bryobacter. Next base: position 13,268 of record JAPKYY010000795.1, read on the forward strand.
CAGAAGGATTATTTTCAAGCTAATGTAGCTATACTCAACTTGTAGATGCGGCAGTATTTGGCAACAACTGGATTACTTTTTCTAGTTGCTTCGCAATCGTTTGCGCAGTTTCAGGAAAACAAGGGTCAAAGCGATTCCGCATATCAGTATTTGGTACAGGTTAGAGGAACGTTGCTGCGGGCGACGAAGGGCGGCCTTGAGTTTAAAGGCCCGGGCGCCAGTTTAGGGCGGCTCTCTCTCAGCAATCTGGAGGGTCAGTGGGTGGGGGAAGAACCATCAACAGAACTGATCAGTTACCAGATCGGATCCGACCCCAAAAAATGGGTTCAAAATGTACGATCATTTCAGAGACTTCGCAGGGTAAATGCATTACCTGGCGTAGATTGGATCGTTTATTTTCAAAACAATAAATTGGAGTACGATTTTGAACTGAAACGAGCTGAGAGTATCTCCAGGATCACCGTGGAATGGAAGGGCTCTAGTCTGGATTTTGTAGATGGGGAAGTGTTGACTGAGTTTGGGGGAATTCAGCTTCGACAGCGGGCTCCGCGTTTCTTTGGCCAAGAGCGGGAGCTGATGGGGCAGATTGAAGCAAGGTCTGAACGCAGCTTTGGATTCCGCCTGAATGAGGCGGCTCCGGACGGCCCCCTGCGAATAGACCCCATTGTAGAGATCGCGGGCCGTATCGGCGGACGGGAAGACGACCAGATCATCGCTGCCAATGGGATCCTCGCCATTGGCATGACCAAGGCCTCCACGTGGGACTCTGCTGGTGAAGGGTCAGGTTGGGATATTTTCGTCCGTAGCTATCGTGGTGGAACCCGATACAGCACTGTGATCTGGGGAGGTACGGGTGACGAAATTCTCTATGCCGGCAAGTCAACAGGGCTGGCAGCGGAACAAAACATGGTCGCGGTGGGGTCGACGACCTCTCGAGATCTACCTTCCAGGCGACTGCTTGACGGTCAGATCTTTTTGACAGCCTCGTCGAATACTCCGATTGTTTACGGGGGAGGAGAAACGGACGGTCTGATTGTTCGGGCGAATTCTTCCGAGATCAGCATGAGTACGCTGGCTGGCCCAAATGATGAGGTCTTTCGAGCCATCAGTAGCGGTAATGGAGAGACGTTTTTTGGCGGAGAAGTGCGATCGGCGCAGCACCCGCGCGGGCAGGGATTCATTAGTCTTAACAGGTCACCGGAGTTGGAACAAATGCTGCGCTTTGGCAACTCAGGCCATACTTCGATTCGGGCCCTCTCCTGGCTGTCAGACAACACCCAGAGTTCATCATCAGGCATCCCCAGCGGAGTTCTCTATTTTGCTGCCGAGACCGATAGCGCCGGAATCGAAGCCAGCACCACCTGGAGCAAGAGCAGCGGAGCAAATGATGTATTGATCGGTGCTATCCGGTTGTCGGCGAGGGACCGGCTGAATCCGGTGGTTGAATGGCAGGGAATTTGGGGAGGGACGGCCAATGAAGAGCCCATAGGAATGGAAGCTGTTTCCGGCCAGGGGCTTTTTCTTGTTGGAAATACAAACTCTGGAGACATAGAGCATCGGGGTGCGGCACAGCCATCGTATGGTGGAGGCGAGTCGGATCTGTTCTTTCTGCAGTTGGCGCTCAATGGCAATGGGATCTTGAGGTCGAGTTACTCTGGTGGCGATGGCAAGGATGTCGCCCAAAGTGCCAGGAATTTCCTGGGAGGGATTCTTGTTGCGGGAAGCACGGATTCAACAAATTGGTCGTTCCCTGGCCCACCGATACTGCCCAACCCGAAGCCTGCAGACGAAGGATTGACTGATGCTTTTGCCGCTCTTTACTCTATACGGGGATCTATCGATTGGGGGTCGAGATTTGGTGGGCCTTCCGAGGAAAGCGCATCCTTCATTCATGCCAACGAGGAAGGGATCTGGCTTGCGGGAACCAGCAGTGATCTTTCCTGGCTGGAAGGATTGAAACCTGTACTGGCGATGCCTGCATCTGGCCCGGGGGGTGCAAAAGATGCCTTCCTGGTTCGCTTCAGAACGAATCTATTTGGGTTAGGTGCAATTCGAGTAGGGCAAAACCTTCGTGCAGACGTTAACATCGCTGCTTTGTTGGAACCAAGTTCGGACGGGTTGCTGGAAGTGATTTCTACCGATCCTTCGCGCGTTTTGCTTACATTGCCGTGGTCGGATCAATACTCTTCAGCCGATGAACCGGTAGCACGGCTTGCCGTGCCGAATCTAACCAGTACAACCTCAACGTTTCGAACGATTCGATTCAGTGTCGATGCGGTAGGAGAATTGGGTGAGACCGAGCTGATACTTCGCGCCTCTGGAATGCCGGACAGGCGGTTTGTGGTGTCTGTTGTGCCGTCGGCAGTCTATGCTTCCGAGGCAAATGTTTCGCAAGCTGTGGATTCTGTCCTCCCCTATGGCGCATTCTTTGCGCCGATTGCTGGTGAAGGAGAAACCCCTATTGCGCAGGGGCTCCGCTATGGCTTTGACCCAAAACTGCAGTTTGAATCCAGCAATCCGGCAGCACTGATTCCACTGGGGGTTAAGGACTTTTCGACCACGCCGGCGCCAGTTGTGATCTGGCAGGATGTTGAACTCAGGGAGAGGGGAAGTTACGAGCTGGTTCCACGGTCTCCCTTTTTCGCAACGGCCCCCAAACAGGTAACAAGAGTGACAGATAGCGTGTCGGGATCTTTTGCCAGACGCTGGGTGGATCCGGCAGAGTAAACATCATGCTCACCGGTGCCAATGGCTGGAATCACCGTCAGGAAGTTCAACTGGTTCGCACGCGTGTCCGGCTGAACCAACAAGTGAACCCGGCCATAGTTGGTGAGACCGTAGCGTTGAGTGCGACGTTCAGTCCCGATTCGGCCGCCTTTACTGAGCAAATGGCACCGGCGGAACGCTTCCAGCCAGTGCAATTGGCACAATTCTCAGTAGTGCCACTGATGACGAATCAAATCGCCATCAATCCAACGAGTGCTGCCCAGGCGCAAGCCACAAACACGAGCTACTTTCAGGGCGCCTTCCAGACAAACTTTACGGTGCTAGCCAGTGGCAGCATTGGCTTCACATTGAGAATTCCTGAGTTTTTGATTTTGGATGGAGTAGCATCCACGACGGTTCAGGTACGTGTGCCATCGCTTCGTTCGCCCGATGCCGAGATCCTGCTGCCGCAGGGATGCCGCCGGAGACTGTCTTTGGTGGTAGATATTCCGCGAGCATTACTATCGAATATCAGCGTCACATTCAAGGACGCTGGAGTTGCCGCAGTGCGCCAGAATGGCTTTCTTGAATCCACACGAATCAACCTTGGCGGATTCGATAACACCGTTTTCGTTGCGGCTCTTGGACGGCCTGGGGCGCGAACCACGGTTACATTCACGGCCGGTGATTTTCGCCTGGAGATCCCCATACGAATTGTGCCTTTTCAGCTAGTGAATCGAAATGAAGAGAGCAGGATCGAAGTTGAGGGCCCAATCTTATTTGCTGTTACCGGTAGAGAAGGGGATAAACTGCTTAATCCCGATGACTTTGAGCTGAGTGAGCTGACTTCATTCTCGGCTACAGCGTCTGCTGCTGGAGTTTGCGATGTCCCAACTACAGTGAATTTGGGTCCCTTCGGGTCGGGCTTCAGAGTCAATTGCCCCGCTAGCGGCTTAGTGGACATCACGTTACGCCCGCCAAACTCCTTTACAGATGGAGGTGGCGCAACTTTCAGGATCCGGTCTGGAGAAAACCCTCTCAATGTAATTCTGCGAGGTGCTACAGGTATTGCCGATACACCGGAGAGAATTATCCTGGGCGCCTCACTACAGACGGCTGTGGATCTTGGATTTCAAACGCTTTCTTCAAATGAATGGGTGATCACAAGCCTGAACCCCGATCTCGTAAGAGTCTCCAATTCAGGGGATCGCACCGGGGCCGAGAGCATCCGCTCTACAGCGGAGTTTGGCAGAAGAGCACCTGTCTATCTTCAAGCCTCAAACCGTGTGGGAGCCACTACGCTTCGTTTTGTGGCAAGCGACGGGAGGTCGAAAGAAGTGCCCATTTTTGTGTGGCCCTCTTCAGTAGTGTTCAATCCAAATACGTTTGGAGCCCGCAGGAATCCGAGCTATGCGGCAGTATTTACACCCGGCACGACACAACCAATCGATTTCCCGCTTACGCTAACGGCCGTTGATCCTCTCACGCAAATTCCGTATACCCAAATCAATAGTAATTATCGATATTCTCTTGTACCTGGACGAACACCTTCGTTGCTCCGGGTAACTTCATCGAATCGGGCAGTGCTCGACCCTCTGTTGCCAACTCCTGTGTTTGGAGGAGACCCTGGATTGTTGCGCTTCAGGGCAAATTTAGTATCCAGCGGGAGCTCAATTCTTGAGGTGGAGCAACCCGAAGGCTTTAGTGCCTCCGTGCAATCCAGAATGTTGGTGGAGTCCAGACCCGCTCGAATCGTGTTGAACGGTCCGCTGCTGCTGGCAGCAGGGGCGCAGCGCGCATTTAGTCTGAGTTTGAGCCCCCAATCCTTTAGTGAATTCATACAATACACCGTCATCTCCACCAACCCGGATGCCATTCAACTCTCGGTCACTGAGACAGGCCCTGCTGCCTCTCAGGTAACAATCGGCAGGGGCAGCCAGTTTTATGTCAGATGCCTCAAAGAAGATCCTGCCGCCCTCAGGGTGGAAGCTGCCGGTTTTGCCACTGAAACACTTCCTGTGCGCTATGGTGCTCTACGACTGGCAAAACGATTCACCCAGTTGAAGACGAACCCCGGCCAGACATTATTTTTGAGCTTTACAGTTGAGTTTGTCAGCGCGGCCGATCGCGCCCAGCCAGGGCGAATGCTTCCGAATCCGGATGCCAATTACCGCTTTGCCATTCGAAGCAGCGATGATTCGATCTTGAGTTTTCCTGATGAAATGATGCTGCGTCAATCCCCGGGCAGCTTTGAATTTACCAGCCAGATAAGAGCGCTCAAGCCGGGGGAAGCCAGGCTTTCTATTGAGGTACTCGGACGATCGATCCAGGTATCAGAGCCATGGGATCTATTGGTTGAGCCGTGGCGTCTTGATGTTCCAGACCGCCTGACTGTGGGCCGCGGACTCGTTTCGCAATATACGATACGAAACAACCGTCAGGAGCCCCTGCGCTACCGAATTGAAGCTCGGGGCGGAGCGGCAATCGGAACCCAGATTTCAAGCCTGGGGACAAATGCTGTGGAAGTTGAGGTGCCACGGTCAGGCGGTTTCGATCTCTACGTAGCAATGCCGCTCAATCCACTTTCGGCAAGCCTGGTTTGGTCTGCTCCCGACAGCCTGAATGCTGAAACAACAATCAATGGCGTGCCTGCACGGTTCAGCTTCAATGGCACCCTGGGGACGAACCTGGTGATTCCACTTTCGCGGGGAAGTTTGGAAATACCAATCGATGTTTCAGCAGATGGTGTGTTTGTCCCAACGACACTAAGCCCGTTGTTGGGCTCGCAGGAATTGCGGCTTACGAGTTCAAACCCGCTTGTGGCGTCTTTCGATTCCAACACATTACTTTTCCCGGCAGGCTACTCACAGCGGAATGCGACTTTGCGGTTGCGTTCGGCGGGAACCGTCATTATTACTCTCGAGGCACCCTCGGCCTTCAATCCTACAGGCCAGAAACAAGAACTTGTCATTACTGTGCGATAACTTATGAAAACATTTTTTGCTCTTATTCTTCTGACGGCTTCATGCTTTGGCGGGACTCTCGCTTTTGAGGAGAATCGTGGTCAG